>CALCGO010000067.1 GCA_937901055.1 uncultured Rhodobacterales bacterium | reverse complement strand
ACACTAGCAACTCGCAAACCACGCCGTTAGGGGGCCGACACCGGACGCTTACCATTCAGATAAGGCGATTATCTTCTCTGCCACAGCGGAGCTAGAAGGTTTCCAAATTGGTCCTCATGCCGCGAGTTTAAAAGCTGCTGGCGGTACTTCTGTTGATTACAAGAAGATGAAGATTGTTCGCGTACCATGGTTGAAAAGCGTTGATAAATACATCACCAAGGCAGCAAGCAGCGATGCACAACGGACGGAGATAAAAGCTCACATTAAGAAAATTATTGAATCCACCGAAGTTGGATCTGAGGTTCTAGTTGTCATCGCCAAGTCCTTGGCACCAGCTATAGCCCATATGCTGTATGAAAATCTCGATGCACACTGTGTTGTTGTAAAAAGTAGCCATGAAATTGAACTAATGAGGGAGTTTGATGCTCTGGGCAGAAAAGTTCATATTTTGACGCATGGCCGTGGTGTTGGTGACAACGCTTATCGAACCCAGTGTTTTGACTGGGCTATTCGCTGGATAGTTTGTTCGCTTTCATTTTTGTCAGAAAATCGGCTCAACGCTTCTTTTAACGCGACAACAGCAAATGACCCTTTTACATAAACTCCGAACCTGTCTTTTTCTTCGCCAGTATCAAGTGGTTCCTCTTTACTCCAATCCAGCAACCAGTTGATGAAATTATTTAGTGCGCGAGCGTCCCGCATTCGAAGCTTTTCGTGATAATCCGTGAGGTCACCAATTTCAGAACGCCCTTCTTCATCAATCCAGTCGTCGTCGCATATGCTAAACACTCGAGGTTTCTGTAAATTTACTAAATCCTCAAAATGAACTCTATATTCTTTTTCGTGTTGACTCAGAATGGCAAAAAGGGCTTCCGTCGGTTTCCTAAAATTTATGTCGTTTTCGGAGGGCATAATACCCTCATAATAAACTGTATCGGAATCTTCGACGTAATCTGCACCGATTGCAAAAAATCCGAATTTGATACGCGTTGATGCTGGTATTTCCTGAAATTGACCTTCGCCTCGGATTATATCCCCAATCAGCTTCCGGTCCATACGTGGGTTTTTAAGCAATATGTGGGTGGCAAAATCATCTGCCTCGACAGTTGGAAAGATCAATTCTTCAACAAGTAAATTTTCTCGGCCCATCCAAAAACTGTACCAATCAATGCGGGTATTTCCCAGAATGGCAAGTGTGTGCGAGCGTGACCTTCCAGCCAACTCGACCAACTCCTGAGCGGTAAATCCAGAATACAAATGTAAATTGCCATATTTTGCACAAAGCACTTGCGCAGCTTTGTCTTTCCGGCCAACTATTGCTTTGATTATTTCCTCATTATCTAAGCAGCACTCCTCGTCGGGTCGGCAATTGCTCCAGATATCTGCCAAGGTTTCGACGCTAAGTGTCTTAACTATTTCTTTCCCCACATCTGGTGGAGAAAGTACTTTATTCCAGTTGACCGACATAGATAGCATTCCCAAAATGAACGAAGCCTAAGGTTTGCTTTTACTAACCCATATTAGCTTACCAAATTCCACTGAAATTTCCAAATTGGCGCAAAGTTGTGTGCATTTGCATTCAACACTCTTATTGCGACCCCAATAAAATATTGGTGGCGTCAGGCAGCACTGCAGCATTCGGGCACCCAGTCCAAGGCCTGCAAAGGGCCGTTCATCGCTTCACAGGTTCGCGTCCTCTGGCGATATCTCAATCCACAGATGCTCACATCCCCAAGCTTCTAAATACGCCTCTTGAATGCGTCCTCGAAACTCTTCCGCAAGTTCAGTTGTCTTTGTAGGTTTTTGGAAATCGTCAGAGGTCTGCTCTGAGCCTTTACTGACCAGTATGCCTTTCCCGCAGTTCGGTAACTAAGGGCGGACAGCCGCCATTCGCTGCAGGTGCGAAGTAGAAATCGCAGATTCAACAAAGCGGACCTTCACATCTGTAGCGCTGATGTCAGCTCGATCAGGATCAGGTGGCGAAACTACACTCTTATTACAGGACGATTGTTACCGAACCGCCTGGGTGCCGCTAGGATTTGATTTTAAACCTACGGAGAGCGATGGGCATTCCACCCGAAACCGCGTTTGACGCATACGCGTGCCGTAGGTCGTTAATGTGAACTCCTGTCAGTCCCGCTCTTGCCCGGATACGTAGCCAAGGTTGAGATAGACAACTGGAATACGCAAAAATCCTGGCGAGAAGATCGTCAAAGACATCAAACGCGCACTCAAGCGGAAATTACACTCGACATGGTGGGATTTGAGGCGATTGTGCTCATCGGAATAAACTATATAAGTGATTGAAAAACCTGATATGCGGGCACGCTAGCGTAGCGTCATGTGGCGTTTTATATTTGCATTTCTTGCGGTTTCTGGATTGGTCGGCAACGCCTGCGCCGAAGGCACGCTCGAGGATCTGGTTGCGGCGTTGCGATCGGGTAACATAACCGAGTGCCGGGGCTGCGATCTGAGCGGGGCCAAGTTCAAGAAGGCCGATCTGAGTGGTGTCGACCTGACAGGCGCCATTCTGACCGACGCCACCTTCCACCGCGCCAAGCTTCGTGGCGCCGTCCTTGACGGGGTAATAGCCATCGGCACCAACTTCAACTTGGCCGACCTAACCACGGCCCAGATGGTCAATGGTGATTTCTCGCGCTCCATGTTCTACGGCGCGCAGATGTCCGGGGCTGACCTCAGCGCTTCTAATCTAACTGAGGCGCGGCTGCAGACGGCGCGCCTCACCTCGGCTAAGCTGCAGGGCGCTGTGCTGGACCGAGCCCTGATGCGCGACGCTGTGGCCAATAATGCCGATTTCAGCAAGACGTCAATTCAGCAAACCAACCTAAACGGGGCGCGTCTGGGACGCAGCGTGTTTGATGGAGCAACTATTAACTTTGCTGGCTTTGTCGAGGCTGAAGCCAGCAGAGCAAGCTTTGTCAGTGCGACGATTTCGCACACTGACTTTTTGGGAGCCGATCTGCGACGCGCCAAAGTAACAGGAGCCACTTTGACCGGAAACCGCTTTACCACTGCAGCAACCCGCGATGTGGATTTCGACGAGGCGATCATGAGCGGGAACTTCATGGCAGATGGGCGGCTGCAGGACTGACGTTACGGCGCTGTTGTAGGGGTGTACGGAGACAAAACTTCCTCATATCGAGTCTGGCTTTCAAAATAACCAGTGTTGACCTCCTGCGTCTCTTGATTGATAGCGCGCTGTCCTCTCTTGCGCAAATAGCTGGCTTCAGTAGCAATCAAAGTGCGGCCATCTGGCGACTGCCCAATGCACAGTTCGTGGATGAACTGTTTGCCAACAGGCTGTTCTCCCTCTTCCATCGGGATATCGGCGCAGCTCAGTGACCAGTTGCTGTACTGCGCCTTAAAATTGCGTATCAGCGTAAAAGCGGTTCTCCGTACGAGGTCACTGGTGCGATTATCCGTGACGATTCGGCGGCCCTGCACGACACCAGCCGGATCAACCAGCAACGACACCGTCACAGGATGTGCATAGACCGAGGTGCCTCCCTGCAGAACCTTGAATTCCGACTCCAACGCTTTCGCGATATAATCTTGTTCATCGTCATAGTTGAACTCAACCTCGCGCAAGCCGGATGACTCGGGCACGCAGTTCATAAAATCCGCAAAGGAGGCAAGAGTTTGCCCCGGTGGACCACCGTCCGTCCCACAAGCGATTTCGCCGACATCGGCATCGCGCACCTGAGAGACTGTTTCGCCGAGGTTGACATCCCAGATGGAATAAACGGGTTCGATCTGTACCTGCGCAAACGAAGCATGGGCCGAAAGATCAAGGCAGAGAAGAGCAAGAAGGGTCTTTTTGTGCATCACTATGTTACTTCAGGCTAAGGCAGGCCCGGGCGGCCGGGTTGTCAAAAAAGTCTGCGCATTCCGTGTAGGTCGGTTCGCCAAGACCAATCACCTGAGTTTGCAGATAGGCGACGACGTTGGCGATATTCTGATCGCTAAAGGTCTTGCCGCGCGTCGGTTCGCTTCCTGGGGCGAAATCGGACATGAGCATTTCATTGCAGCGGTCATCGCGATAGGCTGTTCTGCCGTGATATGGCATTGGAGTGCCCGGAAGGCCGCATTTGATAATTTCTGTTAGTATTTCTGTGTCCAACGCGGTCTCACGTAAATTGGAGCCTGTCGGTGCGCGCAAATTGACCCCGGTTTTTCCGTCGGCGGCCCATCCGTGACAATTCACGCAACCCCCCAACGATCGAAAGACGATCTTTCCGCGTTGCGGATCTCCGACCAATTCGATCACCTGCTGAGCTCTGGTCATGGGCGACGTTAGCGTAACGAGGAAAAGCGACACGGCAAAGGCAAAGGTAAGATCAAGGGTCACAGGCATGTCTGTTCATCAGATTGTGTTAAGGAATAAGATACAAAAATGCCGGGCAACCTAGGCTGCCCGGCAAGAGGGTGTTTGCGATCAATCGAGCGCGAAGACCCAAAGCATGTTGGCATTCTGGATTCCTTGCAGCTCGGCGTGGCCCATGGCCGCAATACCGATGCCGCCGCCCGCGATGGCAATATATTCCTTGCCATCAACAGCGAAGGCAATGGGCGGCGCTTGGAACGAAGTACCGACGTTCATCGACCACTTCTCTTCTAACGTCGTCGCATCATAGGCGGCAAGAGTGCCGTCCAGATGGCCAGCCCATACCAGGTCAGGTGTAGCCAGGACTCCGCTATACATCGGGAACTCCGTCGCAAGTGTTGCCGTTAAGTCGGCCGAGGCCACGTTGACGGCATTGATCGCACCGGTCTGCACTCCGCTGTTCACGCCGGAGCCGCCGATGAAGATCTCACCAGGTACAACGTCAGCTGAGTCAACTTCCCTAACCGACAGGTCTGAACAACCTTCGATCCCCACCGCATAGGCGATGCCGAGCTCCGGATTGTAGGAGGTCGGGAAGAAGTTGGTGCCACCCTGAATGTTCGGGCAGGTCGTGGCGGTCGCTCCGGCGCGGTCGATTGCACCGATCGCATAGGTCTGCAGCGACGCTGAGGGGTCATATTCCACCGGCTTGCCGGTCTTGGGGTCGATTCCCTCCGTCCAGTTGATATTGCTCACATAAGTGACCGAGCTGATGTAGGAGCCGTTGGTGCGGTCGAGCGTGTAGAAGTTGCCGTTCCGCCCGAAGTGCGCCAGGATCTTGCGGTCTTCTCCATCGATGGTGGTGTCGATCAGAAGCTGTGTGCCGACCTCATCATAGTCCATGTAGTCTCCAGGCGTGTACTGGAAGTGCCAGTTCAGGTCGCCCGTGTCGGCGTCCAGCGCCAAGGACGAGTTGGTGTAAAGGTTATCGCCGGGGCGATATTCTGGGTCATACATTGGTACCGGATTGCCTGTACCCCAGAAGAGTGTATCTGTTTCAGGGTCATAGGAGCCGGCCACCCAAGCCGCGCCGCCGCCGGTCTTCCAACAATCGGGGTTGCCGGTTTCGTCGCACAACCACGTTTCCGAACCCGGCTGGCCAGGCTCTGGCACCGTGTAGAAGCGCCACAGTTCTTCACCGTTGTCGGGGTTCAACGCGGCGATCCATCCGCGGGTTGCCCAGTCACCATATGACTGACCAACGATGATCTTGTCGCCAATCGCCTGGGGTGAATTGGTGAAACCTTCCCCGGTATCCGTGGCAATCTGCTGGTCCCAAACTATGTCACCGGTCTCGTCGTCGCAGGCGACGACACGACCGTCAGGCAGCACAGTGATGACGTTATTGCCCGATAGCGCGAGGCCGCGGTTCGCCAGTAGAATGGCTTGGCTGGGGTCTTTGTCGATGCTCGTGTCACAGACCCAGACCGGTTTTGCCCTCACGCCATCCGACACGTCGAACTTGTAGGGCGTGCCCCAAGGGTCCGAAATATAAAGGAAGCCATCGTCAGCCAAGGGCGACGCTTCAACTGAGCCTCTGCCAAAGCCGGCCGGTTCGGTTCCTCCGATGGGCGCTGCCAT
>CALCGO010000066.1 GCA_937901055.1 uncultured Rhodobacterales bacterium | reverse complement strand
TTCGATTGAGTCAAAACCATCTTCAGCATCCTTTGTCATGTGGCGACCATTGCGCGCCATATGAAAGCTGCCATCTGAACGATACCGTCCACGGATGTCCTGCAAGACGCAGATATAGCCTTGCGTAGCCATAAAACGGGCCACGCGTTGGTAGATCGGTCTGGTCTTGTCATAGGGGGTGCGGCTGATCAGAACCGGGAATTTCTCGTCGGCAGCCGGACGGAACACATCGGCGCGAAGGGTGGTGCCATCGCGCATCTGCGCCTCTGTATTCTCTTGTATCTCAACTGCGAATTGCACGGCAACCTCCGTTGCATGATGGTGCGGCCGCAGGATGCGGAACGCAAGACGGCGCCAGAATGACCGGCGCCGCTATTATTCTACGCTTATGGGCTTACTTCCAATGCGCCAGATAGAAATGTGGGTTACCGCCCGCGTCAGTTACGAATTCCAGATCGCCAGACGCTGCATAGTTCATGTTGTCCGAGAACAGCGGCAGCGCATAGGCCTCGGCCGCAACCTTACGCAGCGCCATATGCAGCAGTTCACGGCGTGCCTCAACATCAGTAGTCATGTTGGCCTGTTTAATCCACCCAGCGACTTCGCTGTCCTGGGCCAGATCACGCGAGGTCAAACCAAAGAATGCAGGCACGAAATTGCCGACATCTGCGACTTGTGAGCCAATCGAGCCATAAATCAGTGGACGCTGACCAGCGAACCACTCCTCCTTGAGCGGCGCAAGCTTGACGTAGTTGATTTCAGCTTTGATGCCCACTTCGCCAAGGAAGTTCATGATGGCCTCGACATAGGGTCGGTCGCGCCAGCCCGATAGGTTGGTTTCAAAACCATCTGGATAGCCAGCCTCGGCCAGCAAGGTGCGCGCCTTTGCTGGATCGTAATCGTAGCGAACCGTATCTTGCGGGCAACCAAAATCGCCAGAGAAGCAGAAAGCGTCTTGCACCTGCGCCGAACCTTTAACAAAGGCATCGACCATGGCCTGACGATCAATAGCATGCGCAATAGCCTGACGGACCAAAATGTTTTTGTAAGGTGAATCCTCACCGTTGCGACCGGCTGCATCCATAAGCATGTAGAACAGGCGCGAGGTGGCCTCGCTTGAAACAACAAGGCCATTATAGCCAGCCATTTCAGACGCTTGATCTGCGGGAACTTTATAAATCCAATCCAGACCTCCACTCAGAATCTCTGCGATTTGGGTTGAGCCGTCTGGGATTATACGCACCAGCAGGGTCTTGATCGCTGGCGTGGCCTTGGGACCGCCTGCGAAATAAGCATTGTTGCGTTCGAGCACATACTCGTTGCCCGTTTCCATGCTGGCGACTTTATAGGGGCCCGTGCCGATAGGGTGGATATTCATCGCTGCGACGCCATCAACATCATAGATGCCAGATGGATAGATCGGGAAGCTGGTCAGAAAACGTAGCGCCATCGCGTTCGGCGCTGTCATGTGAATACGCACATGGTTTGCGTCAATCTTCTCGACTGACCCAATCCATTTGCGATCTGCAATGGTTTTGACTTTGCTGTCAGGGTTGGTAATCCAGTTGAGCGTGTAAACCACATCATCTGCATCAAACGCGCTGCCGTCATGAAAAGTAACACCTTGGCGCAGGGTCAGATCGAGGGTCTTGTCATTGGGAAAGCTGTAGGACTCCGCCAATAACGGAACCAGTTCGCTGGTGGCCGGATCTATATAGGCCAGGCTGTCCCATATATGTCGGCTCAACAAAGAAACTGAACCAGCCGAGTCGTAATACGTGTCAAGGTTGGCTATTTCGATCTGTAGGGCCACTCTGAGAGTGTCGTCGGATTTGTCTGCGAAAGCTGGCGCCACCGGCATGAATCCCGCCAATGAAATGGCAAACGCTGCAAGGGCGATTCTTAGTTTAGGGCTATGCATAATTTTCTCCAAACTCCAGAGCGCTCGGAATCGACCGCTCTGCACTATTTTTGAAGAGTAGCAGTGAAGTTATGTCCTCAAAAGTAGAATTATTCGATTATATCTTGCATTTATTCGAAGAATGGTATCGCCGATTTGTATTGCATGTAAGTGCACCAAAATCGGCTCAACTCCCACATCATAGCATCTTATCCATCTTAGCCACCACACCTATATCCTTCTAATTTACGGGATTATAGTTTGCATAATTCGATTTTCTTGAATCTCTTTAATAGTCTAGTTTCAAGGCATCCGGTACATGGTTACGCGGCGTAAACTGACTTTGCGTGCCGGTTTCGGTCTGAAAACATTGCGTAAGAAAGAGCCTCGATATGCCGTTTAGCACTTACCGCCCCGATTTGATGGGCACAGCCACCGTGAATGTAGACCGACCGTTGGTGTGTGGCGAATGGGCTACATTGAACTTGACTTATACCGCCGGGCATTTCGGCATTGATGATCTGGGTAGCTTGAAGATTTCGATCCGTTCAGCCTCTGACGAAACGTCACCCCAATTCGACGACCCCAAAGCCCCTGGATACACAACGATCACTGCGTCGAACGGGGCGCGGCTGAATGTGTCGTATCGCAAGAACAGCAACATCCGGCCATGGGGTAACACACTGCATATCCAAT
>CALCGO010000065.1 GCA_937901055.1 uncultured Rhodobacterales bacterium | reverse complement strand
AGCCGCTTCATGAGCATGGCCGAGGCGTTGTCGCTGCCACGGGGGTGGGCGTAGGCGGGAAAGATGGGGTCGGTATCCGAGAGCCCAACCTGCTGCTGTCTGAGGCACTCTGTGGCCCTGTGTGATAGCGGGATGCTTCTGGTGGAAGTCTTGGTCTTGAGGCCACGGTGGTCATTGGGGCGCAGGTGCAGGATGGCCTGATCGAGGTCCACATCTCTGGCCTCCAGCCCAGTGATCTCTGCCAAGCGGGCGCCAGTATCGGTCAGGAGAACGAGCAGCGCCGCGGCAACCTCACTGCTCTCGAAGGCAGGTGTCATGAGGTCGAGGTGCTCATCCGTGATGGGAAGTCGATCGGTGTTGCTGCTGCCCGCCCCTTTGATCTTGATTGACTGGAAGACATTACGCAGCTCCAGGTCGTTCTCAACGATCACATGGTTCATGGCAGCCTTGATTACTCCAACGGTGCGCAGAACTGAGTTCGGTGCCATACGGTTCAGCAGGTAGTCTCGGAACGTATTGGCATCAGCACGGGTGATGTCAGCAAGAGGTGTCCACTCCACCCTGTTCTTACCCAGTGCAATTACGAGGTCCTTCCGGATCCGCTCAATGCGGGTCTTAAGGGCTTTGTCCTCAAGACTGTCATCACACTTATAGGCGTAGTACTCGTTTAGCACCCGCAGGAGCGTCATGGGCTCTGGAGACAGTCGGGCACTGCCGACCTGGCGTACCACTTCGGGCGGTGTGCTGCCCTCGAGCTGCTCAGCCAGCTCACGAAAGTCATCTGTGACATCCCACTCAGGCTCAACCACCCCGTCTGCAAACACCTCTGCGTGCCACTCGCCCAGGCGCTCACGAACAATGGACTTAGCGCGTACACTGTTGGGTGTGCTGCGCTCTTGGTCGAACAACGCCTCAACCTCAGCATGGGCCACAGGAAGCCTCCTGATTGCCTCATCGTAGTTATCCCCCAGCTGGCGATACACCGTCGCCTTGGGAATCACCTCCCGCAGTGCTTTGGGCACGTTGCGCTTATACCGATACGAGCCATTGGCCCGCCGGAAGACGTATTTGGGGAGTTTTGAGATCGGATCATCCATTGTGCTCGAGACTATCACGACACAGATTATCGGGTGCAAGGCCATCTGGACCGCTTATCTGTGACGCTTCGAGTGAGCTATTCGACGAAGTGGTCCTAAAAGCGGTCCTGATAGTGGTCCCACATTCCGCTAGAAGCAGTTATTACCAACGATTTCTTGGGGATATATAGGGTATTTTGGTGCCCAGAAGAGGCAATCTACTACACAATTTATCTATGCAATAATAGATACTTACGCCCTGCCGCTTGATCGAGAATGGTCCCGAAAGCGGTCCCGATTGTCTGGGCTGTTTCCGTGACATCTGACCGCCGGCTGCACCATTGCAACGCCCAGTTCGTTCGAATTTGGTGCGCATGACCTCACCGCCTCACAGTCATTGACACAGCTGTGCGAATACTTGGTGTTTATTTGGCGGCGGTGATGCAGTATGTGTTTAAAAGACGAATACCTGAACGCAGCTTTGTTATTTTCGGAACCTACTTTTCATGCCACATCAATCCGCTTCAGCCCGTCCAGACGCTGTCTTGCCCGCATATCAGGCCGTCATTGCGGTCGCCACATTCGGCGTTTGGTTGCTGGGGTTCGTGGACGTTTTTGGACAGGGTCTGTTTTCAGCTGAGCTCCATCCCGGCCTTGGGTTTTATCCTGCCTCATTTTATTTGTTCACGCTCGTTGTTGGGCTTGCGGCACTCCGACGTGGTTATGGCCCGACCTGGCTTGAAGGTATTGCTTCTGGGAAGGTCACTCTAGGCGTTACAGTTGTGTTATGGCTGTTGGCCATCCTGCGTACGGCAGAACAGCTTTTTGAGCTTCCATATCTTGCATTTTTGGATGGTGTGTTTGGCGCGCCGTCAGAGGGAGCGTTTACCTCGTTTTGGCTCATTGCCTTTTTGACGCTGCTTCACAGTGTTGATGCGCATGTCGCTCACCGCAGGTCATCGCGCGCAGCTTGGCTGTCCTATGCCCTCTTGTGCGCCATAGTCCTGCTGGTCCTGCATCACGTCGGGGACTTAGTTCTGGCCATTGACGATTATGACCTGGGCGGGCTCTCACTTATAGCCAGCGTCACGATTTGTAGCTTCGCTGGGTTTATTGCCCCTGAGGCACCTGCTGTTGGCTTGCTGTACGATGAGCGTACACCGAAGACCAATGGGCTTGGCCTGGTAGCCCTGTTGTTGGCTTTGGCTGCGACCGTCCCTTTTGGCTGGATCGGCTATGATTCTAGATATGGTCTGTCCGTAGGCGCTTTGGTCTTGGCGGGACTTCCGTTCGCGCTTTCCGCTCTTGGGTCATCGGAGCTGCAAAAGCGCATTGCGGCGGGCGAGATGACACCTGAGGGGGTACTGACCAAGTTTGTCCCAGAGCGGCGTTATTTTGGGAATACTTACCGTCCATCAGACATCGACGGTCGCATGTCAGTCTATGCGGTCTTTGACGCGCCTGAGTGGCAACGCTATGCGTTCCAAGCTGTTGTCACCTTCGCACTCGCCTATGGCGCCATAGCCCTTGGGCGCGCTGCCGACACGTCTATCGCTGCTATCTGGTGGGCCAATGGTTACCTCGCGTACTGTCTGGTGTTGCGCCCCAAAACACAGTGGGCAGCGTCAGTTGTGTTGTTTTACGCCGTCGTGCTCTTCGTCAATGTTCTGGTGGGGAACCCGTTTGTCGCGTCCACCGTCTTGTCTGGCGTTAACGCTGTTGAAGGCGTTGTTATTGCAACCTTGATTGTCGCAATCTTTGGCTTGCGGCTCGGCGGACGACAGCTCTCATCAGTGCGGATATCCGTGAGCAGTTACACCGCGTTAATTTTGGCGGTCACACTGGTGCATGCATTTGGCAGCCTTATTGGTGGCGGTCTTGTGACGTTTCTATTTGAGGGAAGCCTTGCGCTGAATATGCTGACTTGGGGGTCCGGGGGACTGATAGGGTCAGGCACCATTTTGATGCTCTTCTCAGGTAAAGTATTGGAACAGCATTTAGGATTTAAGCGGCTCGAGCCAAGAATCCAGCGCTTTGGTCTCATCGCTTGTCTTTATGTCGGCACTGTCTTTGCGCTTTATGCCTTCCTGCCTGTGAACGCGCTTTTGGCACTGCCACATATACCCTTTGTCGTTCTAAGTCTTCCACTGGTGCTTTTACCGTCCCTCTACCAGGCAGGAAGAGTGTATGTGGTAACGAGCTCTATTTATTTTTATTTTGTACAGAGCCGTCTGGGCTTGGACGGATGGCTGACCCAGGTCAAGCTCACATTAGCCATCACAATTGTTGCAAGTATCATAATTTTGGCTCTGATTGCGCGTTATGTTTCTGCCAAGGGGCGTGAGGCTGAGAGGCGCGCGCTGGACTTGGCCCCGAATGCGCTGCTCACGCTCGATGCGCAGCGGCGTGTCCTCACGATATCGAAAAACGCACAAGAGTGGTTTGACGCCTCTGAAGCCAAGCTGGAGGGCAGGCGTATTGATGATTTATTCGAAGATTTTACGCCGCATGCTCAAGCGGTCACAGACCAGTTCCAAGCAAACCCAACGGCACGTTATACTGCTCAAGTGACGCGGACTTTGGCCTCTGGCGTAACTCTCACCCTCGAGGTAACCCTCCAGGGCACTGGCGATGTCTCGCTGCCCTACGCTTATGTGGCATCGCTTGCGGATGTGACTGACCTCGAGACGAGCCGTAGAGCGCTAGAAACGAAGAACATTGAAGCCGAAGCCTGGCTTCAGGTTCTGGAGAGCAGCCCTTCCGCAACTTTGCTGCGAGACAGTAGCTTTATTATCCGGAACGCATCTGATGGCTGGACGCGGATGACAGGCTTTAGCCGTGATGAGACGATCGGCAGGGATTTCGTGTCCTTTCTGGTTGAAGAGGAACAAGATCGGGCCTGGGAAGCCAGGCAGGTAGCGCTGAAAGCAATGCAAACAGGAGGCTATGAAGCAGCCAATACGTGGACACTACGAACCAACTCCGGCGCCAAATTGCAAGTGACCATTATGGGCAATGCCGTTGCAGGGCCGACTGCAGAGGAGACCATGTTTATTACGTCCGTTACGAATATCACAGAGCTTGCGATGCAGAAGGCCTTGGCCGACACGCTTTTGAACCGCAATGCAGCGATGATCATTTCTCAATCGGACGACTGGAAGATCCAAACGTGCTCGGACGCCTGGACAAACCAATTGGGCTATACCCGTGAGGAAACTGTTGGATATGACCTGACGGAGTTCATGGAGCCGGAAGACGCGGTGATCAGCAAGGAGTTTCGCGAAACCTTAAAGTCACAGAAAGCTTCCAAAAATGCGGTCCGCAATACTCTGCGCTTCAGGACCAAAGCCGGGGAACTGCGTCAAATTGAGCTGCAATCCGTCGTCGAAGAGCTCGAAGGAAGCTTGCGCAATATCATTACGCTTGTGGACGTCACAGACATGATGCGTACCCAACATCAGCTTCAGATGCTTGTAGAGTGCGATGAGCTGACAGGCCTTTACTCACGTCGTGGTCTGAAGGAGCAGTTTGGCGATAGGGTCCGTACAAAAGATGCTGGCGTTTACATCCTCGACCTCGACCATTTTAAGTCTGTGAACGACAGCTACGGCCACGAGGCTGGTGATGCGCTGTTGAGCGCTATGGGGCAAACCATGACGCGCTTGACGGAAGCAGGCGGTTATGCGGCCCGTCTTGGTGGGGAGGAGTTTGCAATCATTCGCCCTTGGCAGGGGTGGGAGGAAGCCAAGGAATTTGGTGAGGCACTCCGCGTGGCCTTAGAGCAGACGGTCGTCGTGGATGGCGCGCGCCCTATCAGCCGCACTGCGAGCATCGGCATCGCTAAGCTGGGCACATCTGAGGACTTATCAGTTGCGATGCGTCTGGCTGACGATTTCGCCCGTGAAGCGAAGATGCGTGGACGCAATAGGGTGTGTGCCGGCGAGGAGAAAGAGCTGCATGCCTTGGCGCTGCGCGGAACGTTCATTACCGCGGAAGAGGTACAGTTAGCCTTGGAGGCAGGTGAGTTTTATTATGCAGTCCAGCCGTTTTGGGATGTTGAGGCTCGGCGCATCGTAGGGTTTGAGGCGCTCATTCGTTGGCAAAAGGCAGATGGAACGGTCTTGTCGCCGATACAGTTTGTAAACGTGTTCGACGAAGTGACGCGTGAGCCTGCCTTTGCCGCGTTAAACACCGCTATGCGTAAGGATGTTCTCGCAAAGCTTTCGGATTTCCCGGAGGCTTATGTCAGCTTTAATTATAAGCTCGAGCAGTTGTCTTATGTGGGGGCCTCTAAAGAGTTGATGGGCATTTATGGGAGTGCGAAG
>CALCGO010000064.1 GCA_937901055.1 uncultured Rhodobacterales bacterium | reverse complement strand
CTGCAACTTCATGCACTGGCCTACAATCTCGGCGTTTTTCTGCAAGGGACCGAACTACCCGAAGAGGTGGCTGATTGGTCTCTGACCAGCCTCCAAACAAGGCTGATCAAAACTGGAGCGAGGGTGGTGCGTCATGCTCGGGCCATCACGGTCCAACTGGCCGAAGTCGCGGTCAGCTGTGACCTGTTCACTCGCATCCTTGTAGCCATACATCGCCTTCGCTCACCGCCGGTTCCAGGATGATGACCTCAGCAACAAAATCGGAGGAAAAGCGGCGCGATTGGTCCCTCCAAAGGGGTGTTGATCACAACAAAATCCGGGTTAACCAAGCTGTCGAGACCAGAAATCGCGCTCAGTTCCTGGGTCAGGTGCCCAAACAACGGCGAAAGTCGTACAGGCGGCTTGCTCGGGGCACAAAACATCGACAACATGCAAGATAGGGCATTCTACGTGGGGAATGTCGGCTTACATGGGAAATCCTGGCTTAAGTCATCTAAGAGCCTGCCCGAAAAGTAGTTGAACGATATCAGTGGATTGTGATTCACCGTCTTTGTGAAGAGATGGAGGATCAGATGCCCTGGACAGATACCGCTCGCGTTGAGCATAGCCGCAAGACAGGCCGTTATCCAAGCGACATGCTGGATCAGGAATGGGCATTGATTGCGCCATTTTTGCCGCCAGCGAAACCGGGCGGGCGTCCACGCACCACCGACCTGCGCGAGGTGATGAATGCGATCCTCTATATGGGTTCGAGCGGCTGTCAATGGCGTGCCTTGCCCAAGGACTTCCCGCCGACAAGCACGGTCCAAGGTTATTTCTACGCTTGGCGCGACATGGGATTGTTCGCGACGCTCAACGGATTGCTGGCAATGAGCGCGAGAGAATTGGAGGGCCGGGAGGCCAGCCCGACCGCGGGGGTAATCGACTCTCAGAGCGTAAAAACCACCGAAAGCGGCGGTATTTCGGGTTATGATGCAGGAAAAAAGGTCAAAGGCCGCAAGCGCCACATTCTGACCGACACGCTTGGATTGCTGCTGGTGATCCTCATTCATGGCGCCGATGTGCAGGACCGCGATGGCGCACCCGCGGTGCTGAAGGCTGCCCGTTTCCGTTTTCCATGGCTGCGCCATGTCTTTGCGGACGGCGGCTATGCTGGAGACAAGTTGAGACAGGCTCTCAAAGGCAGCGGCGAGTGGGTGATCGAAATCATCCGAAGAAGCGACAGAGCCAAAGGCTTCGAGGTCTTGCCTCGGCGTTGGGTGGTTGAACGGACCTTTGCTTGGCTTGGCCGCTGCCGCCGATTGGCCAAAGACTGGGAAACGACAATCGAAAGCTCGACCGCTTGGGCCTATGTCGCCAGCATTCGCCTCATGACCAGACGCCTGGCAAGGTATTGC
The DNA here is from genome assembly GCA_937901055.1 of uncultured Rhodobacterales bacterium. GTDB lineage: Bacteria > Pseudomonadota > Alphaproteobacteria > Rhodobacterales > Rhodobacteraceae > NORP23. The sequence goes on along the minus strand of CALCGO010000064.1, from coordinate 117 downwards.
TATTGCAACTGAACTTTTGAGTCAGGCTCTTAGACCAGCGAGTTGTCCACGCATTCGCTGAACGGCACATCACCCTTGATCGTGCCGGTCGTCAGCATAGCCCGTTTGAGCCAGCCA
>CALCGO010000063.1 GCA_937901055.1 uncultured Rhodobacterales bacterium | reverse complement strand
CGGTCTTGAGCGCGACAACTGGAATGCCCTTAGACAACGCCTTGAGTGCGGCGCGTTCAAAGCGGGGGATGTCTTGCAACCCTTCGATGTGCAGGCCAATGGCCCGCACGGCAGGATCATCCGCGAAAACGTCAAGAAAATCCTCTTGCCCCAACACGGCCTGATTGCCCGCCGAGACCATATAGGCCAGCGGCAATGAGCGCTGGCTCATTGTAATGTCGGAAGAAAACATGCCCGATTGCGTTATTATCGCCGCGCCATAGCCCGGCGACCAACCGCCGTGTTCAAACGACCACAGGGCGGCATTGTCGATGTAGTTGATTACCCCGTAGCAATTGGGACCAATCAGCGCCATGTCACCTGTGGCGTCGATCAATGCTTGTTCAGCGGCCGCATCGCCAGTTTCCTTGAAGCCGGCCGAGAAACACACCACGCCGCCCGCGCCCATTTGCGCAAGGGTCTGCAACGCCGCGACCACACGCCCCGCCGGAATAGCGAGATAGACTGCATCGGGTGCTTCGGGCAGATCGTTGATCGAAGCGACGCAGGGCAGTCCTGCAAGCTCTGACCGCTTGGTGTTCACAGCCCACATCTGTCCTTGAAAGCCCCGCCTGCGCGCTTCTTTGATCGCGATCGTTGCATCGCGCCCGCCGATGAATGCGATATGGCGCGGACTTAGCAGGCGCTGGAAATTTGCGCGACGTTCAGGGGTCATGCACCAAGCGGCCGCAAGATGGAGCGTGTGATAATGTGGCGTTGAATTTCGCTTGTGCCGTCCCAGATGCGTTCCAAACGGCTATCACGCCAGAAGCGTTGAATAGGCATTTCTTCCATCAACCCCATGCCGCCGAAGATTTGCACCGCATCATCGGCGATCTTGCCCAACATTTCCGCGCAGAATACTTTGACCATCGCCGCATCAGCATCGCTCATCACGCCCTTTTCAGCGCGAGCCACGGCGTCATTTACCAACAGGTCTGCTGCGCGCAGATTGATCGCTCCATCTGCCAGACGAAAGCCCGTCGCCTGAAACGTCCCGATGGGTTTGCCGAATTGCTTGCGCGTTGCGGCCCAATCGGTCGCCATATTCAAGATACGCTCTGCCTTGCCGCAGCAGGTGGCACCGACCCAGATACGCCCCATGCCAAGCCATTTACCCGACAATTCCAACCCGCGCCCCTCTTCGCCCAAGATTTGCTCAGGGCCAAGACGCACATTATCGAAATGCAACTCGAACGTCTTGTACCCGCGATAGCTGACACAGCGCGTGCCTTCGCGACAGTCAAACCCCGCCATGCCCACATCAACCAAAAACGCCGTCACCCTTTTGCGTGGTCCACGCGGTGTTTCATCTACGCCCGTCGCCGCAAAGACAATGGCGAAGTCGGGCATGCAGGGACCAGAGATGAAGTGTTTTGAACCGTTCAGAACCCAGTCTTCCCCATCTTGCCGCGCATTGGTTTTCATGCCCATGACGTCAGATCCCGCATCCGGTTCGGTCAAGGCAAACAACTCGCGTTTTTCACCACGCACGGCAGGCAGGAGGTAGCGCTCGCGTTGCTCTGCGTCGCAGGCCATCAGCAGCTCCGTGGGCCGCGCCGCCCAGCTTTGCAGCGCATGGCTGGTCTTGCCATACTCGCGTTCAATCAGCGCCATTTGCGCAATGCCCAAGCCGCCGCCGCCGACCTCTTCAGGCAAGTTGCAGGCGTAAAGGCCCAGTTCTCTTGACTTGGCTTCAATCCGGCGCCCGATCTCTTCTGGCACATGGCCCAATCGATCCACTTGTTCCTCGTGGGGAAACATTTCGGTTTCGACAAAGCGGCGGACCGTGTTGATCAACAGGTCGCTTTCAACGGATGTTTCCATGTTCATAAAAACCTCACTTAGGTTGCATTATTGCTGGCGTTTCGGCGCGACTGGATAGCAAAGATCACAAAGGCGATGAAGGTGATCGCGATCAGTACCACTGCCGCAGCTGCCACGGTTGGGTCGGTGTTTTCGCGGATGCCGTTCCACATGCGGCGCGGCAGGGTATAGACGCTGAATTTCGAGATGAACAGCGTCACAACAATCTCGTCCCAGCTTAGGATGAAGGCGAACAGCGCGCCCGCAAGGACGCCCGGTTTGATTGACGGCAGGATCACCCTGCGCATGGTGGTCCAGTTGGACGCGCCAAGGTTTTTGCTTGCCTGTTCCAGCTTAGGATCAAAGGTGGCAAGGGATGCGCTGACGGTGATCAACACCATCGGGGCGGCGAGAATTGTGTGTGCAAGGATGAGCCCCGCATAACTGTCCAGCAGACCAAGCGGTATCCAAAGGCGGTAGAACGCCATCGCCGAAATGATCTGTGGAATGATGAGCGGCAAGAGCAGGAAAGCGCGGACAAGCTCGCTGTATTTCGACGAGACGCGCCAAAGACCAATGGCGCAGAGCGTACCAAGCGTTGTGGCAAGCACGGAGGTCGAAATAGCGATCACACCACTTTGGAAAAAGCTCGACAGCCATTCCTCGCTGGTGAACAGCTTTTGAAAATGACGAAAAGACAACTCGCCCGAAGGCATCGACAGGAACCGCTTAGGCGTCAGCGAAACTGGGATGGCGATCAACGCAGGCGTCACCAAGAACAGCAGTAAGACCCATGCGCCAACGCGGTTGAAAAGTGAGAACAACCCGACTTTCATCGCGCTGCCCCCCCGAAGACGGTGCTGAGTTTCATAAACCGTGACATGATCCAGAGCATTGCCAATACGCCAAAGAGCATCAACGCGGCCAGCATTGCCGCCGTACCCCATTTTAGCGTGACCAGCAATTGGACCGAGATATATTCGGCCACCATCAGCACCTTGCCGCCGCCCAGCACGGCTGGCGTGACGTAAAATCCAAGGCTGAGGATGAATACTAGCAAGGTCGAGGCCACCAGCCCGGGTGTTGTCAGCGGCAGATATATCCGCCAGAACGTCTGTGCGCCCGTGGCACCCAGATTGCGGGACGCATCCATCACGCGCTTGTCCAGCGCCTGCATCGAAACCAAAAGCGGCAACACTGCGTAAGGGATCATATAGTGGATCATGCCAATCAGCACGCCAAGTTCATTGCGCATAAACGCTATCGGTTCGGCAATCAGCCCGATGTCCTCAAGTGCAACGTTCACCAGCCCTTTGCGCCCCAGCAGCATCAACCATGAAAAGGTCCGCACAAGGATGGATATCCAAAAGGACACAAGCAGCAACGTCAGCATATAGTTCTTCTGGCGCTGGTGGCAGTGCACCATGGCGTAGGCAATCGAATAGCCCAGTGTCACACTGAACAGGGTGGTGATGATGCAGATCCGGACAGTAGTCCAGAGGATGCGAAGTAATGCGTCGCTTTCACCCAGTTTGGCATAGTTGCCAAACCCCGGTTCAGGGTCTGTGACACTGAGCCAAAGGATGTTCAGGATCGGACCCAAATAGAGGGCCACCACCAGCACCAACAGAGGCGCGATGATCAACCAGCCGGGATGTATGTGTTTGCGCAGTGCGTGCATTTGGGGTTCGTTTCGAAAAAAGCCGCCCAACACCAAAGTGTCGGGCGGGAGGTCAGGGACAGTTAGCTGATGGCTTCGAGGAATGCGTTGACCGCATCACCGCCATTTTTGCCCCACCAATCGGGATCGTTGTAGACGATCTTGTCGATGTTCTTGGCCGAGGTGATCGCATAATCCTGCTGATCCTCGGGGATTTCGCCAAAGGCCGCCGGGTTGGAAGGCGTCATGCCAAGGCAGTCAAGAAGCGCAAGTTGCGCAGGTACTTCTTGCGCGGTTGCGATAAACTGCATCACGGCGGCACCGGCTGGATTTCCCTTGGGCACGATATAGGCACCGGGCATCGCAATCGCCTGATTGTTGACCAGTTTGAAGCGCCCATCGGTGTCATTTTCGATGTTGCGGCCCCGGTTTTGCCATATCATGCCCATGGTGACTTCGCCATTAACGCACATCGAATGCGCCTCAGATCCTGATCCCCAATAGAGGCTGTCAGCCTTGATGGATTTGAGCTTGGCAAGGGCACGGTCCATATCGAGGGGATAGAGCGCATCACCTGCCACACCGTCCGCCATCAACGCGGCCTCAAGTGATCCATTGGCCCATTTATACAGTGAACGCATTCCGGGGAACTTGGCCGTGTCAAAGAAATCAGCCCAGTTTTGAGGGGGGTTATCACCGTAAGCCTCGGTGTCATAGACAAAGGCATAGCCATAAAGGATGACCGACACGCCATATTTAAGCGCATAGCCGGGCAATGTTTTTTCCTTGGAAACAACGGAATAATCAATCGGCTCAAGGTGACCAGTCGGCCCTAAAGATACCGCATTGAACAGGTCCGCATCCGCCACGTCAGCTGTGACATTGCCGCTGTCGACCATCTCTTTGATCTTGCCCTCCAGCGGGCCAGAGGTGTCGAACTTCAGCCCCTTGCCTGTGGATGCCGTGAACGCGTCACCAATGGCCGACCCGTGGCATTCCTCAGACTGGCCACCCCAGTTCCACATAACCACGTGATCTGCCGCAGCTTGGGCATCTCCCGCCATCACAGAGCTTAGTGCGACGCCTGACGCCCCGCAAAGGGCGAGGAATGTACGGCGATCCATGCGCCCTTCTTTGTAAGCATGCGCACCGTCGTTAAGCATTTCTTTCATGAACTGTTTGTCTTGCATTTTTAGTCCTCCTATTGGTATGCCGGCTTTTGTCCGGCTGGTTTGGTGAGGTGCCTTTGCGGCACTCTATTGTGAAATCTAGGTGTCGTGTAATTCGACAGCAGCGGCCTCCTGCCAGAGCAGATCAACTTCGGCGCCCTCAGTCAGCGCCTCTTGATTGCGCCAAACG
>CALCGO010000062.1 GCA_937901055.1 uncultured Rhodobacterales bacterium | reverse complement strand
CTGAGTGGCGCCAACTATTGAGCGCATAGATTCAGGCTGCGCCAGCAATCTGATGTGAGTTCTCATTCGTCTGACAGCACCGCTTCTCACAGTTGTTCGCCCTCGCCCAGTCGCATGTGTCAATATTGACACGTTGACTGGGGTAGCCTTATCGGGGGCTGCCTTTCCAACGAAAGATCGTATTATCGGGGGATGCATATCCTGCGCGCCGCCATATCTCTGTACATTCTTCTGTTGCCGAACTACGGGTCTGCACAGGAACTGAGGGTATTGACTTCCTTTCCGCCGGATTTCTCATCCGCTTACACTGCAATGTGGCAGGCACGTGAACCCGAGACCGAAATCCGCGTTCTGAACAAAAACACGGTGGCAGCAATTGACGACATCCTGCGTGGCAACAGCCGCGGCTTTGACGTTTTTTGGTCGTCGTCACCTGAAGCGTTCGAGCTTTTGCAGCGCAACGGTGCTCTTGCCAAGATTGATGTATGCGGCGCGTCCGGTCCTCAGTCGGTGGCACCATTCGCATTGTCCTCGGTCGGTTGGGCACGGCGTGCGACCAGCACTCTGTTCATGCCGGCAAATTGGAACGATCTGTTACGTCCTCTCTATCGAGATAAGATTGCCATGGCGCGTCCGGCGCGATCCGGTTCAACGCATATGCTAGTTGAACAAATTCTGCTGGTGCGCGGGTGGGAGGACGGTTGGCGCTTTCTCTTGGAGCTGTCAGGCAACCTGTCCACCTTGACCGCGCGCAGCTACGGTGTGCCGGACGGGCTGATAAACGAGCGCTTCCAGATCGGGCTGACGATCGACTTTCTGTCCCAGTCCGAGGCGGACGTTCTGGATTTTCGATATGGCCGCCCAATCGTTCTGGCCGCTGCGCGCGTGGGCATTCTGCGAGGTGGGAAAGCACCGGACAAGGCATGTGATTTCGTGCGTATGATCCTGTCTCGGGACGGGCAGCTCGCGTTGCTTGCGCCGGAGATCTCGCGCATCCCCTTCGACGCCGATGTACGGGCAGAAATGGAAGCGCATTTGCCAAGCGAGGTTATCGAGGCGCTAAAGCTGTCTTGGCTCGATTACAACGCCCGGCAATCATCAAACCGCTACTGGGCGGTGAATACCCTGTTTGACATCATGATCACTGACCCCCTTGTTGAACGGCGCAATTTGTGGCGGCGGTATCACGCGCTGGCCAGCAAGGTGCCGTCCAGGGATCTGTCCGCGGCCCATTTGCTTCTGACCACGGTCCCTGTGACCGAGGACGAGGCATTGATGGCCAGTCTGCAGCAAGCCGAGGACCAGTTCTCGACGCAGACTGGAGCCAGCACACTGGCAAGAGGTCTGGTGCAGATTTGGCGTGCGCGCGTGTCTGAACAGATCATTTTGGCAGACCACGCGTTGCTGCGATTGGAACAGCAGGCATCCGAGTGAAGCGGCTGTGGGATCATATCGCGCCCCGTATTTGGACGCGTCTGTTCTTGATGGTGCTGGTGGCGATCCTGCTCACGTGGATCGTTTTGGGGGCAGCGTTCTATTGGTTGAGCAGTGCGCGGGAAGTGATAACGGGCCTGAGTGCGACCCAGGTACCGAACTTGGCCCAAACGACGCGCCTGTCGGCCAAAACCGCCGATCTGGCGATGCTGAGCAATCGCATATTGTCTGACAATGCCGAAGCATCTGAGGCATTGGAGACCATGCTCAAGGCGTCCGTTGCCGAGTTGGGCGAATTTGTAAGCGAGGGGTTCGATTCCGCGATCACCCGCCAAGATGCCGAAGCGCTGCAACATCAGTTGGCTCTTGTGATCCGCAGCGTCGACCAGGTCGAACAGCTGGATATGCGTCTGCTTGAAATGATTGACCAACTGCGTTGGCTGAACGCCGACGTGCAAGATGAAACCGCCGCTGTCATGGCGGATTTCGCATTCAATATTGAAGTGCTCACCCGCCAGATGATCGACGAAACCAGGCCCGAAATTCGGCGCGACATGGCCAGTACTCTGGCCGAGGAGCTTCGATTGCAGACGACGTTCTCAAATATCGGCAATGATACGGCAACCGCGACCACTCTTGCCATTCAGATATCGAACAGCCAGTCGATCGCCCAGCTTCAACAGTTTGAAAACCTTGTAGCCGATGCTCTGGCGCGCGTGAATGCAAGCATCGAAGAACTGCCTGCCAAGGCGGAGTACCTGTTTTTGCGCCAGGCGTCTGAGACCCTGGCGCGAATGACAACCCATCCAAGCGGCGTGGTGCAGGATCGGAAAAGCTGGCATGAAGCCCGGAAAAACCTTGGTACACAGATTGAAACGGTGCTGACATTATTGACCCGTATGCAGGGGCAATTGCTGACGCAGGCCGAAGCTCAGCGAACCGAGATCCTGTCGATCAGCGACGGGTTTTCACGGAGTGCAGCGGTCACTATGCGGCTGCTGCTGGGCATGACAATTCTGGCAGCCACCGGTGGGTTGGCGATCTTGTTTTCCTATATCCGCCCGTCGATCATCCGACCAATGGAAAGCCTGACCAGCGCCATGCGCCAGATTGCCGAGGGCGGGCGACCGAAACTCGATGGCCTGCCGGTTCGAAACGACGAGATTGCCCAACTGGCATCTGCGGTCACGGCGTTTAAGAACTCGGTGATTGAGCGGGATCAGGCGATCCGAGACTTGCGGCAAACCCAGAACGAACTGGTTCAGGTCGGCAAGATGGCGGCGCTTGGCAACCTGTCCGCCGGAATTGGGCACGAGTTGAACCAGCCGCTTGGGGCCATCCGGCATCGCCTGCGCCTGCTGCAAACGGCCTCTGCTAAGGGCGACAGCGGGCGCCAAACGATGCAAATCGGAAAGATTGACGATTTGGTGACGCGCATGGAGCGGATCATCTCTCACCTTCGAAAATTTGCGCGGCGGTCCGAATATCTGCGCGAAGCGGTTCCCCTGGTCCGGACGCTACAAAGCGCGCAAGAGCTTCTGCACGCACAGATAGCGGATCACCAGATCACGGTCGTGATTGACCCCGAGTTGGAAGACGCTGTTGTGGTCGGGGACGCGATCCTGATTGAGCAGGTTCTGGTGAACCTCCTCTCCAATTCCTGTGATGCGATTGCAGCAACCGAAATGGCGGGCACGATCACGATCCGCAAGGAACAGGGAAAAAAGGGCATGCTGGCATTCTCGGTGGTCGATACTGGTATTGGGCTGGGCGATCTTGCGCCTGAACGCGCGTTTGATCCTTTTGTGACCACCAAGGATCCGGGCCGCGGTTTGGGGCTTGGCCTGTCGATCTCGTTCAACATCATCACCGGAATGAACGGCACACTATCTTTGGGTGCGCGTGCGGACGTGGGTACCCGGGCGACCTTAACGCTTCCACATGAAGGAGCCATGCATGAAACTTGATGCCGCACAGGTCTATGTCGTGGATGACGACCAGGACTTCCGAGAAGCGACTTGTGAGCTGCTCGAGGAAGAGGGGCTGAACCCGCGCGCCTATTCTGACGGAAACGCGATGCTGAAAAGACTGGATCCGGAATGGGGCGGCGTCATCCTGTGCGACATCCGCATGGTGGGAATGGACGGTTTCAAAGTTCTGAAAGCTGTGCGCCAGACCGCCCCGAACGTGCCTTTTGTCATGATCACCGGGCACGGGGATGTTCGGCTGGCCATCGCTGCGATCAAGGCAGGCGCCTATGATTTCTTGGAAAAGCCGATGCAGCCTGATGTGATGATCAGCTTGATCCGTCGCACCCTGAATGCCCGCAAGCTTGTGATCGAGAACCAGCAACTGCGCAGACGCATTGCGCGGCGCGGCAGTATGGCCAGTCAGTTGGTCGGCCGCTCGGAAGTCATGCGGGCCTGTCGCAAGGCGCTGCTGGACCTTGCTCCTCTGCCGGTCACGGTCACTCTTTATGGTGAAACCGGCACCGGCAAGTCGCTGGCCGCCCGGGTGCTGCATGACTACGGTGAAGGTTCGGGCGGGTTTCATGTGATCAACTGCGCCACCGTCAGCGCCGATGGTTTGCAATATGAGTTGGACGACATAGCTCGGGACACGGACACGCTGTTTGTTCGCGCCGTTCACAATCTGGATGCAAACTGGCAAACTTGGCTTGCTGATTATCTGCGCAGGCAGGATCGTCCACGGGTCATTCTTTCATTTACCGGTTCGTTGAAAGACCCAGCTGCTCAAACCAGCTTGAGCGACGAACTTTTGTATCTACTGAATGTAGCAACTGTCGAGATGCCCGCGCTCAGGGAACGTAGCCGGGATGTCTACTTATTACTGGAAGCTTTTCTGCGTGAAGCTGCTGCACGGTATGAGAAGCGGCTTCCGTACGTCACGAAAGAGATGTTGACGCCACTTGGCAAACACGACTGGCCCGGCAATGTGCGCGAGTTGCGAAACGTCGCCGAGCGTATGATCATTGGCCTGGAAATGAACTTGCAACGCTCATCGTGCGGCGGAGCGGCTGCGCACCGATCCTATGACGAAGCGATGCTGAATTTTGAACGCGACCTGCTGGAACAGACTTTGCGCGAGACGGCCGGCGTTAAGGGGGCTGCTGCCGATCGGTTGTCGATTCCCCGCAAGCGTCTGTATCTGCGCATGAAGGCTGTAGGCTTTCTGAAAACGGGTCAGGAGTGACCAATTTCAGGGGTCAAAAGTGACCCAAAGCAACGCAGCTTGGAGCCCGTTTCGGAAAATTTGACCGAAATCCAACTCCCTATGACCTTCGTTCTCATGCGCAGGAGGAGCGCAAAAACCTTTGGGAGGACTCCATGAAGAAAATTCTCTATTCCACAATCGCGATGATCGCGGTATCGGCCAGTGGCGCCTTGGCAGATGGCAAGGTGACGGTCATCACATCATTCCCGGATTCTATGACCGGCCCGCTCGAGGCTGCTTTTGAAGCCGCTCACCCAGAATATGACCTTGAGGTTCTGAACAAAAAGACCTCGGCAGGTGTCAAATACATCCAGGAAATCGCTGGCGACAACACCGCCGACATATTCTGGGCCTCGGCGCCGGATGCGTTCGAAGTGCTGAAAGGTGACGCGCTTCTGGCGGATGTCACGATCAAATCAGAGGGCATTCCCGACCGTATCGGCGCTTATCCCCTGAACGACCCCGACGGAAAGTATTATGGGTTTGCAGGAGCCGGCTACGGCATCATGTGGAACGAACGTTATCTGAAGGCCAACGGGCTTGAGCCCGCGAAGGAATGGGACGATCTGGCCAAGCCGGAATACCACGGCCACGTCGGCATGTCGGCGCCGTCCCGCTCTGGCACCACGCACCTGACCGTTGAAACCCTGTTGCAGGGCGAAGGCTGGGACACAGGCTGGGCGAAGTGGAAGCGCATCGCGGGAAACTTCTCGACCGTGACGGAACGCAGCTTTGGCGTGCCGGATGGCGTGAACACCGGCAACTTTGGTCTGGGAATCGTGATTGACTTCTTCGGCTTCTCGTCCAAAGCGTCGGGTTTCCCGGTCGATTTCTCCTATCCGACCGTAACTGCGCTGGTGCCTGCCAACGTGGCCGTTGTCTCGAACGCGCCGAACGAGCCCGGCGCTGTGGCCTTCATCGAATACCTGCTCACCCCCGAGGGGCAAGAGGTCCTGCTGGATCCGGCGATCATGCGTCTGCCGATCAACCCAGCGACCTATGCCAAAGCACCTGAGGGGTTCCCGAACCCGTTCGAGGATTCGACCATTGGCGCGACAGTCGAGTTTGATGTAGCCAAGTCCGGCGCACGCTATAACCTGGTGAACTCAATGTTCGACTTGATGATCACCTACCGTCTAGATGATCTACGCTCCGCTGTTGGCGCTATTCAAGCCGCCGAAGCCGCCCATGCGGACAGCGGTAATGAAGAGGCAAAAGCCCTGATCGCAGAGGCCTGGGCCCTGATCGACGCCAACCCGATCAATGAGGCAAAAAGCCTTGATGCCGAGTTTGCTGGTATCTTCACCAAGAAGCGCAAGAAAGCGACTGACGAGGTTGGTGCACGTCAGGCTGAAGTAGAACAGGAATGGGATGCGATGGTTGTCGCAAACTACGCCCAAGCCAGGGAACTGGCGGACAAAGCCGCCGGAATGTAAACTCCTCCCTGCCGGACTCCCACCAGGGGTCTGACCGCGCTGCCGCCGCACGATTTGCGGTGGCAGCTATTCAAGAAAGCATGATCCATGTCTCTGAATGACCCCAACCACGTGGCCTCGCGGGCAGGTCTTGTCGACCGTCTACCTCGCTGGCTAGTACCGAACATGACCGGAGTGCACCTTGCCGCCGTCTTCATCGCGTTGCTTTTGCTCGGATTGCTACTGGTGCCAGTCGCACAAGTGATGATCGTCGCGTTTCAAGACCCCGCGACCGGAGCTGCCACACTCCAAAATTTCGTGGATTTTTTTAAAACATCGCTGTTTCGCGAGAGCTTCTGGAATTCATTCTATGTTTCCGCCATGTCAGTGGTCGTAGCAACCGCAATCGCGCTGCCATTGGCGTATATTACCACCCGGTTTCACTTCTCCGGCTCGATCCTGATCCAGAGCCTTGGTTTCATTCCCTTGATTATGCCCCCCTTCGTGGGTGCGGTTGCGATGCAGTTGATCTTTGGGCGCAATGGTACGGTGAACCTACTGCTGCGCGACTGGTTCGGCTTTGACATCCCCTTCATGGAGGGGCTGAATGGCGTCATTCTGGTGCAATCCATTCACTATTTTCCCTTCATCCTGATCAACCTGTCCGCCTCGCTGCGCAACATTGACCGGTCGATGGAGGAAGCCGCCCAAAACCTTGGCAGCCACGGTCTTCGCCTGTTCAAACGGATCGTGTTTCCACTGGCAATGCCCGGCTATATCGCAGGTGCGGCGCTGGTCTTCATCAAGGTGTTTGACGACCTGGGCACGCCGCTTTTGCTGAACGTGAACAACATGCTGGCACCGCAGGCCTTCCTGCGTATCTCGTCCATTGGGATCAGCGATCCGATGGGGTACGTGATCTCGGTCATCCTGGTGGTGTTTTCCGTCCTGTCGCTCTGGGCGTCGTTCCTCTTCATGCGCGGCAAGGATTATGCCACCGTTCAGAAGGGTGGTGGTGGCATGGCGAAACGTAGCCTGAAACGAGGCGAAAAGATCATAGCATATGGTGCGGTGATATTCATCCTGATGCTTGTTTTATCGCCACATTTTGGTCTGCTTTTGCTGTCCTTTGGCACGATCTGGTCCTACGCTCCACTGCCGGACGGCTATACGCTGCAGAACTATGTGACCATGTGGGAGGGGTCCAAAACCTTCATCATGAACACGGTGCTTTATGCTGGTATCGCTGCAACTCTGGATGTGATCATTGGCACGGCGATCGCCTATATCGTGCTGCGCACCGGGATTTTTGGGCGCAAGGGACTGGACTATCTGGCCACCGCGGCGCTGGCTGTGCCAGGGGTGGTGCTGGGCATCGGCTATCTGCGCACCTTCCACGCGATTGACGTACCGTTCACGGACGAGCCGATGGCAAGCTGGTGGGTGATCATCGCGCTGGCGCTGATGATCCGACGCCTGCCCTATGCGTTACGCGCCTGTATGGCAGCCTTGCAACAGGTCAGTCTCGCGCTCGAGGAAGCCGCCGAAAGCCTTGGCGCGACCAAGCGGCGATCGATCCAGAAGATCGTTATCCCCCTGATGACCGGCGGCATTCTTGCGGGCTTTGTCACAAGCTTCGCCACCGCCGCGGTTGAGCTGTCGGCCACGATCATGCTGGTCAATTCGAACAGCGATGCGCCCTTGTCCTACGGTATTTACCTGTTCATGCAAACCCCGTCAGGTCGCGGTGCGGGCGCTGCCCTGGGCATCGTCGCAGTCATCGTCGTGGCCATTGGCACCATCGCATCGCAATTCATCATCGAACGCGACAAGAAACTGAAGTCATCGGGCGACGCTCACTGAGCCTGGAAGGAAAATCAAAATGAAAAAAGTTGGCATCACGATTGAAAATGTCCATTTGGCCTTTGGTGACACCAAGGTTCTGGAGGGCGTCAACTTGGATATCCAACCGGGGGAGTTTTTCGCCTTTCTCGGCCCGTCCGGGTCCGGCAAATCCACCCTCTTACGGGCAATCGCCGGATTTGGGCCGACTCCCGAAGGGCGCATCCTAATTGGTGACAGGGATGTCGTCGGGTTGGATCCCTGGACGCGGAATGTGGGCATGGTGTTCCAATCCTATGCGCTCTGGCCGCACATGTCGGTGCGGGACAATGTGGGTTTTGGGTTGAAGGAACGGAAAGTGCCTTCAGCGCAGATCAGGAAAAAAGTCGATGCAGCGCTTGAGTTAGTTGAACTGGCGCATCTAGCAGACCGGATGCCCAACCAACTGTCTGGTGGGCAGCAACAGCGCATCGCGCTTGCCCGTACCGTGGTGGTTGAGCCTGACGTTCTGCTGCTGGACGAACCCCTGTCCAATCTGGACGCGTCCCTTCGCGTTCACATGCGGCGCGAGCTTCTGCGACTGCAACGGCAACTGGGGCTGACCACGATCTTCGTAACGCATGATCAGGAAGAGGCGAACACCACCTGCGACCGCATGGCGGTGTTGGACAAAGGCGTGATCCAGCAAGTTGGATCGCCGCTGGAACTTTATGACCGGCCCGAGAACCTCTTAGTTGCCAACTTCCTTGGCACGGCCAACATTCTGGAAGGCAAGGTCGAAATTAAGGGTGGCGCACGGCGGTTCGTGACCAAGACGGGTGACCTGCTGCCCCTGCCTGATGACAGTGTGGGGGAGGGCGGAAACATTGTCCTGCGGCCCCAAAACATCTCGATCAGCCGGACCCAGGCCAGTGGCTCCCTTCCCGGTAAGGTTCAGCATAGTGAGTTTCTCGGCAGTCAGATCCGCTATCTTGTGTCCGCCGGCGGCACCGAGATTGTCGTCGACCAGAGCCACCGTGCGGGTCATGACTGGATTGAAACGGGTGCTGACGTGCACCTGGTCGCCAACACGCAAAGCGCGGTGGTTTTGTAGTGACGGGGCTAGCGAAACTGGCCATGCCGCATGATGTGTTCCTGTTGCGTCACGGTCAGACCGAATGGAACAAGGAACATCGGGTACAGGGGCAGAAAAATTCGGACCTAACAGAGCTGGGCCGGACGCAAGCCCGCCAACAGGCCGAGATTCTGCGCGGGACCCGCCCCACTCTAGGCGTGCATACGCTTTGGGCCAGCCCTCTGGGTCGCGCACAGGAAACGGCACGGCTGGCGTTTGATGACGCGCCCTTCCTGACCGACGCCCGCCTATCGGAAATCAACTGCGGTGCATGGGAGGGAACGACCCACGAAGATCGTTTGGCACGGGACCCTTGCGTCGTCGTTGGGCTGCAGTCGGAATACGACATGTACACCAGCGGGCCGGGCGGCGAAGGCACGAAAGAACTTGCCGCGCGCCTGCTCTCGTTCCTATCGGAGCTGGATGGGCCGGCAGTCATCGTGTCGCACAAAGTCGCCATCGTGGTCATGCGGGCGCTTTTGACTGGCGACCCGGATGGGCTGGATTGCCGCCTGGTCCCCGCGCAGGGTAGCGTGCTTCAGATATCGAACGGTGTTGCGACTGCACATGCCCTATTCAGAAAACCTCGGGCAAGTCTTGTCCCCTGATTGCCCAGACTACTCTCCGCTTTTTGAAAGTCGAGCCTCAACCAACGCCCTTGAACGCCTGCACCCGGCAAACGCGCTGCTCAGACGTTGATCGGAAAAAGCCCGCCTCACGGTACTGTCAGATAAAACTAACTTGAGACGGGGCGGGCGGTTTCGTAGCCTCTCCGTATGACAAAACACTC
>CALCGO010000061.1 GCA_937901055.1 uncultured Rhodobacterales bacterium | reverse complement strand
TCAGGCCTTAGCGGACCTTTGGGCAAGGTGCAGAAAATGGCGGCTACGAGCCCAAAGTACGGAATGCTGCAAGGCCACGGAATGGCCGCGATCTGTGAAGAGCGGGCTTTTCCGTGGCCGAATTCAGATCTGAGTCAAATTTGATTGTCCCGCTGGATCGTCAAAGGGATTGCCGGTGGAGACATTCGGCAAAACTATCGCTCACATTTCCTTCCGGATAGCGAGGCAGCTGACCCGATGACCTGATCCCTGGGACTCTAGTCGCGGTGCCAGTGACCGGCATTCTTCCATAGCGATGGGGCATCTAGGATGGAACCTACAGCCTGACGGGGGCGACAAGGGCGAAGGCAATTCTCCTTCTAGTGCATGTTCCTCGGACAAGGTTTGGTCCAGTGTGGGAACTTCGCTTAGCAAAGCCTGTGTATAGGGGTGTAGGGGGTTTTCCAAAAGATCAGAGGCTCGCGCAATTTCTACAATCTGCCCAAGATACATTACTGCAATCCGATCGGAGACATGTTCGACCACGCTGATGTCGTGGCTGATGAACAGATACGACAGGTTCAAACTGTCGCGCAGATCAAGAAACAGGTTGATGATCTGCGCCTGAATGGAGACATCCAGCGACGCCACAGATTCATCACAGACGACGACTTCGGGATTGACCGCCAACGCCCGTGCGATGCAGATCCGCTGGCGCTGCCCTCCGGAAAACTGATGCGGATAGCGGTCAAGTGCGTCCTCTCGCAGTCCAACCCGATCGAGCGCCTCTATCGCGAAAGAACGCGCCTGCGACCTTTGGATCAGCCCGTGGGCGATGGGGGCTTCGGTGATTGCATCGAGAATACGCTGACGTGGGTCCAATGCGGCAGCGGGGTTCTGGAAGATCATCTGGACACCCAAACCTTTGCCGGTCTTTTGACTTGTCTTGTCCACCATAGTCTTGCCGTTGAATAGCACATCACCAGAGTCGTGCGGCAGGATACCCGCCACAAGCCGGCCGAGTGTGGATTTCCCACATCCGGACTCGCCTACAAGGCCCAGCACTTCCCCTTGCTCGATCGCAAGATCAACGCCGTCGACGGCCCGTAAAAGTTTGGCCGTGGATTTCACCCCAAACGCGGTCGCGATACGATCCGCCAGATCGGGCTTCTTTCCAAAGCTGCGACACACAGATTTAAGTTCAATGACTTGTGGCATGTTAGCCCCTTTCTTGAAGCGGAGAGACACAACGAACGGCGTGGTCGGGCGAGGTTGGGGACAGTTCGGGCAGTACATCACAGGCCGTGGTAGCGTGAGCGCAGCGTGGAGCGAAGGAGCAACCCTTTGGCAGGTTCGACAACTGCGGAAGACCACCAGGAATAGAGACCAAGCGTTGCCCGCGCGGCGCGTTCGCGGGCATGCTGGCCATCAACCCCGCAGTATAGGGATGTGATGGTGATTTCAGCATCACCTCGGTTGCCCCTTGTTCTACGATGCGGCCCGCGTACATCACGGCCACACGATGGGCGATCTGCGCCACGACACCCAGGTCGTGAGAGACCCAGATCAACGCCGTACCGGTATCGCGGCAAAGACGCCGCATATCACGCAAGATTTGCGCCTGCACGGTGACGTCCAACGCCGTAGTTGGTTCATCTGCGATGATCAAATCGGGCTCGTTCAGGAGTGCGGTGGCAATGACAACTCGCTGTCGCATACCGCCGGAAAACTGGTGTGGATAGGCTTCCAGCCGTTCATCGGGGCTGTTGATCCCGACACGCACCATCGCCTCGCGAACGGTCTGCCGCGCGGCATCGGTAGAGACGTCTCTATGGGCCTGAATGGCCTCGATCATCTGTACACCAATGCGCTGCACCGGGTTAAGGTTGGTGGTCGGATCCTGAAAGATCATCGCAATTCTGTTGCCGCGCAGGCCTTGCCATTGCGCCTCGGAATAGTTGGTGACATCGGTGCCATCGAACGCAATGCGCCCCGCAGTGACACGGCCCGGCCGGTCGACCAATCCCATGATGGACAGTCCAAGAACGGTTTTGCCCGAGCCAGACTCCCCCACGATGCCGAGAACATCGCCGCGCGTGACCTCGAGATCAACGCCACTCACGGCCGCCAAGGGCCCGTCGGGCGTGGGAAATTCTGTGCGCAGTCCTTGAATAGACAAAAGCTTTGTGTGCTTCATTTTGAAAGCCTCGGATTGATGATTGCGCGCAGCTGATCACCGAAGATGTTGATCGCCGCAACGGTCGCAAGCAGCATGATGCCGGGAAAAAACGTAATCCAATACGCACCTGACAGGATGTAGTCGAAGCCGTTTGAAATCAGTGATCCAAGCGATGGCTCAGTGATGGGCACACCTACGCCGAGGAAGCTGAGGGTTGCTTCAATCGAGATGGAGTGCGCCGTTTGCAAGGTTGCCAGCACAATCAGAGACGAAACGCTATTTGGCAAAAGATGCTTCCAGATGATTCGGGTGTTGCTGAGTTCCAGGCAGGTCGCTGCCTCGAAATACTCTTTGCGACGTTCCACCATGGCGGCTGCACGGACCGTGCGCGCATAAAGCGCCCATTGCACGATCGCGAGTGCAATGATGACTTTATCGATGCCTTTGCCCAGCAACGCGAGCAACACAAGCGCAACCAGAATAGCCGGGAAAGATAGCTGAATATCGACAACCCGCATTAAAAACGCATCTATCCGACCGCCATAGAAGGCGGACGTCAACCCAACCGAGAGCCCTATTGCCAACGCGACAAGAGCGCTGCTGATGGCCACGGTCAAGCTGGTACGCAATCCATAGAGGATCGAGCTAAGAACATCGCGCCCCGCCCCATCAGTGCCAAGCCAGGCGATCGTGCCGTCAAACATTTCTTCACCGGGCTCAAGCCGTCCGTCCAGGATGCTGACGGTAGATAAATCATATGGGTTGGTTGGCGCGATAAGGGGCGCAAATACCGCAGATG
This sequence comes from uncultured Rhodobacterales bacterium, assembly GCA_937901055.1. GTDB lineage: Bacteria > Pseudomonadota > Alphaproteobacteria > Rhodobacterales > Rhodobacteraceae > NORP23. The sequence continues at coordinate 4,944 of CALCGO010000061.1, read as the reverse complement.
CGACGATCAATATCAGTAGAAAGCCCGAGATTAGAGTTGTGGGCTTTGAAAGTAGTGCCTGCATGGTCTTGGAAATACGTTCTTTGCCCGGCCTCACAGCGGACATTGCGTTTAAGTTGCTCATTCTCCCTCTCCCTGCAAGCGCACGCGTGGATCTAGCACCGCATAAATGATATCGACCACCAAGTTTAAGACGAGGAACAGAGCCACCACGAAGAGCAGATAAGCCACGACAATGGGTCGATCGAGGTTAACGATTGCGTCGATCACAAGCTTGCCCAGACCCGGCCAGGCAAAGATAGATTCCGTAACAGTCGCAAAGGCTATTAACGTACCAAATTCGATCCCCAGCACAGTGATAATTGGTATAAGGATATTAGGTAGAAGATGAGCGCGAACGATGCGCTTGGAAGATAATCCCTTTGCGCGCGCAAACTTGATGTAGTCTTGTGCCATCACCTCTTCAGTCCCTGCCCGCGTCAGACGTATCACCATTGCGATCTTGAACAGGGCGAGGTTTGTGGCGGGTAGAATAAGGTGCTTGAGGCCATCAATAGTAAATAAGCTGCTCTCAATCCCAAGGAAGACGGCCGTTTCTCCCCGACCCGAAACTGGTAGCCATCCAAGGATGACAGAAAAAACAATGATCATCATAAGACCAAGCCAGAAAGTTGGAACCGAAATCCCAAGTACCGATCCACCCATTATGATGCGTGTGCCCCATCCATTGGGGCGTAGGCCCGCGTAGATACCCAACGGCAGCCCCACCGTTACAGCGATTATAAGGGCACTCGTAGCAAGTTCGAGTGTGGCCGGAAAACGTTCCGCCATGAGCGCTAGTGCGGGTCTTCCAAAGATGAAGGAATTGCCCAGATCCCCCGACAGCGCGCCTGTCAGAAACTTCCAGTATTGCACATAGGCCGGTTGATCGAGGCCGAAGTCACGGCGCACGCGGTCGATTTCTTCGGGTAGGCTTTCTGGATTGACCAGCATGTCGACCGGATCACCGACCAGATTGATCATAGAAAATACAATCAACGACATGACAAAAAGGACGACCACGCTTTGCATGACGCGTCTAAGAATAAAGGCTAGCATGGAAGGTTCCTTTTAACGATTGGCCCGCCTGGGATAAATGACAGGCCAACCTTATATTATTATTTCGAGCGGATGTTGTGGATAAAAGTACTATCCAAGGCTCCGTGTTTATAAGCAATGCCGTCACGAGCTGCCCAGGTGGCGATCTCATGATGAATAGGAACAAGCGCGTATTCTTGCATCGCGATTTCAGTCGCCTCAATGAATGCTTTTTCACCTATTGTGATATCCATCGACGCGCGCCCACTTTCAATCAACCCATCAACCTTGGCGTTACTGTAACCGTTGCGATTGCCTGGGCCATATCCTCGTTCTTTTTGTTTCGTATGGATAAAAATCCGCAGTGGATGCGAAGGCTCGCCTGAACCATTCGCATAGCCAGACATGGCGACGGTGAATTCAGGCGTTTTATCCGGCCCTCCGCTAGCAAACCGCTTGAAAAAGACAGACGCAGGCATAGTCTCCACAGTTGTGTCGATACCAATACGCGACAGCATCTGTGCTATGGCTTCAAGAATCCTAGTATCATTAGAATAACGACCAGCCGGACCATGCACAGTCAATTTGAACCCGTCCGCAAATCCTGCTTCAGCCAATAATTCTTTTGCACGATCAGGGTCATAGTCGTCAGGCTTGAGATTGACTGAATAACCAATGTAACCTTCTGGCGAAAACTGACCCGCCGGCTCCGATAGTCCATCCATTACACGATCCGCAATAGCCTTTCGATTGATCGCGAGAGATACAGCTTTGCGCACTCGAATGTCCTGGAACGGTGATGCAATATTATTGCCTTCATGATCCGTCACGAAAGGCCTTATCCGATCGTCCGTCAAATGCAGTGTTATGTAAAGCAAGCGATTGGATACGGATTTGAATACCGAAATTCCTTCTCGGCTTTCCAGATTGGGCAAATCAGCAGGCCCGACTCTTTCAATGAAATCTACATCACCCGTAATTAACGCTGCTGACCGGGTTGTCCCGTCTCCAATGGGCCGAACAATTACATTATCCCATTCGGCAGTAGCCCCCCAATAACCATAATTGCGAGCTAATTCGATCACATCACCTGGTAGCCATTTTGATAATGTGAATGGGCCTGTCCCGAAGGACGCTGCGCCAGTGTTGAAGTCCTCTGTAGTGGCATTCACAAATGCAGAGTCGATGATCGCAACCCTAGACATATCATTGGGTGTGAACGGGTAAGGTTTCTCTGTCGAAATGCGTAATGTAAGATCATCGACAATTTCAAAAGATTTTCCTTTAATGAAAGTTGCGAAACTGGACGGGCTGTTTGGCACGTTCGCCGCCCGTTGCATAGTCGCAACCACGTCTTCGGCAGTGAATGCCGCGCCATTGTGAAAGGTAACACCGGAACGCAGCTTGAATTCCCAAGTGGTGTCATTGACCGGCTTCCAAGACTGAGCTAGCCCAGGAACCAGTTTCTGATTCACATCCTGCAGAACCAGCGCATCGTAGACCTGTGTCGCCATTGAGTTGTTGATGGTCAGGTTCTGATAGTGCGGATCCATTGACGTGGGTTCGGCCGCGAGGGCCACCTTCAGGTCTTGGGCCGACACAGGGCCACCGGTGAGGCCAACGCCCGCCGCGACAACGGCAAGCATGCCAATGGTTGTTCTTATAGTCATCTTTCTTCCTCCCTTTCACTGATATCCAATCAGTTTTTTGATGTTGATAGCTCGTGGCTCTTACAGTGGTATGCAAACTGTCTAATCTGTTCGTTGAAGAGATCGGGGCATTCTACGTAGGACGCGTGTCCCGTTTTGGGGAAAACGACCTGCTTTGCTTTCGGAAATGTCGAGACCAGCGCTCCATGCATGTCAGGTGAGATCACAGTGTCCTTGCCCCCTGACAAAATGAGCACCGGAACGCGCACATTTGGACCGATTTTAGCATTGTCAGCTTCCTGGCTCATGCGGCCACCATCGCGGATCCCTTCGATCCGCGCGCCCGATGTTATTTCCGCCAGAAACCGAATGACGGCTTGAGATGTCCCTTCGGGTGTGTTGCGTTTGGCGCGTTCAAGACCATAGGCCGTGTCGACCCCTTCGGACTTGATGTGATCAATCCTCGTAGCGTAGCGCGCCATCAACGGTGCACTTGCGGGAAGGCCAAAACCCAGATGCGTCGAAGACAGAACCAGACCTGCGGTTGAACATTCCCGATCAGCAGCCAACTGCGTGGCAATCACGCCCCCCATTGAATGGCCAACCACGATTGCCTCGCGGATCTTCACTGCCTGCATCAGCGCCTTGGCGGCGTCAACATAGTCTTCAATCGTATCGCCGAACACATCGGAGGCTCCAAAGCTTGGCGCATCCCATGCAACAACGTGAAAAGAAGGCGCGAGAACTTCAAAGATATGGAACCAGCTCCGGCTGCTGCCATTCATGCCATGAAGGAAAAACAGGTCAGGACCCTTTCCCGCTTCCCGATATGCCAGACGACCATCCTTGTACGATACGTACTGCAACTCCGGCATTTTCAACATGCGCGTGACTCCCTCTGAACATTGGCTTCATCAGAGGGTGCCATGAATTGGCTGAGATGCCTCGACACCCGCTGTCCATCAATTGCAGCACAGAGGGTAATAGCATAAAAGAGTAAAAAATTTTACATACTTGCGTCTGATGATTGAGCCTCAAGCTCGCGCATAGATATCAATGTTTGAGCGAGCTTCAGAGTGCGGGAAAACTCTGGGTTTGCAAGAAGGGCGTTACAGTAATTGCGCCAGGCCTCTAACATTGGCTCCGTCGGGCGAAAATCGCGGCGACGGCGATCACCGGTGCCTGACAGCTCTTCCAAATAACCTAGCTCCAAGGCTTCGTGAACGGTCGAAGTGACAGTCGGCCGGCTAAATTCAGAGACTTTGACAAGCTCAGAAATAGTGAAACTGCCCTTAGAGAAATAGTAGTTCATCATGTACCTGCGTATCTCAAAGGCGGTAAAGCTAGCGTTGAAAAACCGGCGCACCTGACCAGGCCCATGCTCGCGCCGATAAACATGACGTGAACTTTCGAACGAAGCCTGCACAAAGCAGAACTGGTCAAATAGCACTCCGGATTCAAGCATGATCAACCTCGCCTATTTATAGAAAAAAAGTTACACATAATGTTATGCCGTTGATCAGCCTTCCGCAAGGTATCGCTGCAAAACAGGTCGGGCGCACATTCATTCTTTCTATCAGCGATCCAGTTTCCCGGCCATGAACGAGATGCAGCATAAGAAACGCCCTGCCGACTGCTTATTTCCGCGACAACATTCTGCGCAGCGAGAGTGTGTCCGCGAGTCGGAGAGCATCAGTCAATGAGCACAAATTGACGTGCCTTCCGTGGCACTAAACAGTGCCTTTGAACCTAAATACCACGAATGTTGTGGGTCTGATATTTGAAACTTTCTGTCGCGAAGGGCTAAATCCGGCCATTCGACCCGAACGGCGAAAGTTCACAAAGTCCGCTTAGCGATCATTGGTGCGGAACGCAGCGAACGGCCGGTTTGAGCCCAAACTACGGATTTGTCGCAACGCGGCGAAGGTCTGGTTTCGGCAACATGGAGTGTTCGATTAGGGTTCTGTTTGCCTTCGGGTCAAAGTGGCCAGCTCACTCCAGAAGATCAAGTTCCTCAACAATTGCGTCAAGCGTATCGGCCCGTTGTTTTACGGCGACAGCGTTCTTTCCCACATACGCTATAGCAAGCAGCCGCAACATTGACACGACAGTCGCATGGGTATTCAGCATACCATAACTCGCAACGTGGCATGGCAGGACTGTCTCAGAGAAGCGCTCTGCTTGGGCCTGATAGCGATGATCCGTGATTGTTATGATC
>CALCGO010000060.1 GCA_937901055.1 uncultured Rhodobacterales bacterium | reverse complement strand
TTCTGGATGTTGTCGATCCCTATATCGGCAGCATAAACCGCCGCCGCCCCAAGACCGGCACGCAACGCATAGGCGTTTTCCCAATTCTCGAACCGACGCGCATCTGGGCGTAATTCATACCTGTCCGCCGCAATCCACGGCGCAGCGAAATGGTCAATCATCGCAGGCTCGGTGGTCGCGATATGGGCTTCGCGAATATATAGGAACCCGATGCCGCGCGGCCCTCGCAAAAATTTTCGCCCGGTTGCCGTTAAATAATCGCAGTTCAACGAGGCCACATCGACCGGCATTTGCCCAACCGCCTGACAGGCATCCAGCAAATACGGAATGTTGTGCTTCGCCGCCACCTTGCCAACCGCGGCAGCAGGGTTCACCAAGCCACCGTTGGTGGGCACCCATGTGATTGCGATCAGGGCAACGCGGTCATCCAGCATCGCCTCCAACGCCGCCACATCAATCGCGCCCGCTTCGTCGTTGGGGATAAGATCAATGACAATCCCGTCGCGTTTCGCGCGTTGAAGGTAAGCGACATAATTGGCGGCGTACTCGGCTTGACAGGTTAAGATCCGGTCACCCGCTTTGAACGGCATCGCGTAAAACGCGTGGCACCAAGAGGCGGTCGCATTTTCGTGTAATGCGATCTCCTGCGGCTTAGCCCCGATCAAATTCGCTACCTGATCATAAACCGCATCCAGCGGCCCCGCCATCTGCGCTGCCGCCTCGTATCCACCGATCTGCGCCTCAAGTTCGATATGGGTAATTATCGCATCAACAACCGGTTTAGGCATCAGCGCCGAGCCCGAGGCAAGCAGGTGATTAACCGTTGCCAGCCCCGGTGTTTCTGCGCGAATCCGTTCAATATCAATAGTCATGATCGGGCCCTACTTTCCTTTTTTGGATCGCCGTTTATCCTGCGCGGTGCGTACCATCTTGTGAAATCCCCGCTGCCGCGAGCGTGTTTCAGCAATAGTCTCGGCTGCGTAGTCTTCTTCACGCACCAGTTTTTGCCAACGCCAGACCCGGGATTCGCCCAACGTACCTGCGTCAACCGCTGCACGTATCGCGCACCCCGGTTCACTTTCGTGCTTACAGTCGTTGAACTTACACGTTAGCGCCAGATCCGAGATATCCTCGAACACGGCATCCACAGCTTCGCGTGCATCCACCAGCCGCAAAGCCCGCATGCCCGGTGTATCAATCAGCCAGCCACCCGAAACCATGCGATACATGGATCGCGCCGTGGTTGTGTGCACGCCCTTGGCGTCATCCTCGCGAATGCCTTTGGTTAGCAATTCCAGCCCCGTCATCGTGTTGGTAATCGTCGATTTTCCAACCCCCGAAGACCCGACAAGCGCCACTGTTTGCCCAACGCCGCACCACGGTGCCAGATGCTCGATCGTGTCACCAGCGGTCGCATCAATCGTGACCGTAATCACATTCTGCAACTCGCGCGCTTTGTCGATATACTCATTCGGGTCATCGCACATGTCCGCCTTGGTCAGCACCACAACGGGTTCAACCTCGGCCTGATGCGCCAGCGCCATGTACCGCTCAAGCCGTGCGATGTTGAAATCTGCATTGCACGACGAGACGATAAACAAAGTGTCGATATTGGCCGCGATAAGTTGTGCAACCACTTCAATTCCTGCGGAACCGCGTTTGATCAGACTTTTGCGATCCAGCACCCGTTCAACGTGGACGCTGTCACGCAATGTTAAAACCCAGTCGCCCAGGGCCATACCGTGTTCGACCAGATCGTGGTGCATTGGAAGGCGGATAGGGCCATCGACCCCCATCGTTTCCAACGAGTTGCGATGTACTTCGGTAACCCGCAAGGGGCGTTGTTCCTCAACTTCTTCGATGGAAAGTTGCGATTGGTAAAAAGCGCTCCAGCCCAGTTCGGGCAGCGTTAATGTTTCATTGTTCATTATGATTAAGCCTTGGATAAAATTGTTGCGAACCTCCGGCGATTTGCGCGAGGTCTAATTTCATCGGGCTTGCTAGCATAGCGGCCATACGCGGCCTAACGGCACGCCCGGAGGGTGATTACATTTGTCATAAAACTCATCCTCCTATGCAGGCGTTTCAAGGTGAGAGGCTGGACAACGACCCAAACGGGACTCGTTATGGCTGCTTCCTTCCGGATCTGACCAGGTTGGCGAGGCGCTCGCCCGCGCCAACCTCTCGATCATCAATTAACAATCCCGAAGCGCAAACGCAAGAGGAGTCGTAACCGCTAAAATCGATAGCTCGGCAAATTTCCACCTAGATCACCAAGCTTTCCCCGAGGTCAACATTCCATTCCCAAACGCGCGTGATATCTAAGGCCTATGCAAAAACCAAACCCAGTTTACCCGACCTACACACGTTCCGAACGCATTGCTGACGGCACCATGCATATTCTTGGCGTATCCGGTGCCATTTTCGGCGCTGTATTTCTGGCCGTTTGGAACTTCGACAAACTCGGCGGCGGACAAATCGCTTCGCTGATTGTTTATAGCATCGCCATGATCGCAACTTTCAGCGCCTCCGCGCTTTATAATATGAGCCCGTGGGAAAGCCCGCGCGCCGTATTTCGCAGGATTGATCACGCCGCCATCTACCTTAAAATTGCCGGAACATACACACCACTAGTGGTGCTGATCGGCAGCCTTACATCGTACCTAGTACTAGCAATCGTCTGGGGTCTGGCCGCATTCGGGGTGATCCGAAAACTGTTTTTCTGGCGCACACCGGGCAAAGCGGGAACGGTACTTTACCTAATAATGGGCTGGTTAAGCGTCATTCTGATTTGGTCTTTGGTGCCTGTTCTGCCCGTCGCCGCAACCGCGCTTATTGTCGGGGGTGGTTTGACCTACACACTTGGTGTGATTTTTTACGTGTGGAAGTCGCTGAAGTTTTCCCGCGCCATTTGGCATGGTTTCGTTTTGGTCGCCTCGGTATGTTTTTATATCGCCATAGTTTTGGGAACCCACGGCAGCGCGACGTAGTCTCACACTTCTGTAGACACAAGCATCCGGTGCGCGACAGCGCCAACCATAGAGATATACTGCGCTTGCGACCAACCACATTCAAATCTCATTTGCTCCCAGTTGCGTACTGAAAGTAGCACCCACAGCAGGTCCGTCCCCTGTTCGACTGAATACTGCGGTAAAAGCACACCGTCCTCGGCAAGCGCTGCTACCGCCGCTTCACACCCTTCCCTCATGGCCTGCATTCTGTTGTTCCATGCAGATTTCGCGGCAGCGTCGGTATCCAGCATTGCCATCAGGGCTTTAGCGACGCCGTAGATTTCCGGAATGTAGTTCCCCCACGCGGTTACGAATGCACTCAAACGCTCCACCCCGCTGCCACTCGATCGGCTGGCGGCCAGTCGCACATCAACATCCTTAACATCATCCAGATATCGCGTTGTCGCGACCAACAAGTCCGCCCGATTGGGAAAATGCAAATATAACGCTTGTCGGCTAATCCCGGTCGCCTTCGCAATATCCGACATTCGCACACCGCTTGCCGCGCCCGCCTCAAGCAGCGTCAGTGCGGATTCCAATATGCGGGTTCGGGTTTCAGGGCTTTTACTTGACATGCTGTAAAGTACCGTCTAATTGACACGGCGTCAACTTGACATGGTGTCAAGTGATTCAAAATCTCGAAACAGGAGAACAAAATGAACATCATCGTATTCGGAGCAACCGGAACAGTCGGACGACTCGTCGTGGAACGTACACTCAGCGAAGGTCATACTGTCACCGCATTCGCGCGCAGCCCTGAAAAACTCGGCCTCAAACACCCGAACCTGACTTTATGCGCAGGCGACGCGATGGATCTGACCGCGGTCTCAAGCGCCGTTCGCGGCCATGACGGCGTCATCATCGCGATCGGGTCCGGCAAATCCCGCAAAAGCACCATTCGTTCGCAGGGTACGCTAAACGTCATTCAAGCCATGCACGAACACGGCGTGCGTCGCCTGATATGCCAATCAACGCTTGGCGCACATGAAAGTTGGGAAAACCTGAACTTCTTCTGGAAGTATATCATGTTCGGTTTCCTGCTACGCCCGGTTTTTCTAGATCATGAACTGCAAGAAGATCACGTACGCGCCAGCGGTTTAGATTGGACAATAGCACGCCCGAGCGCTTTCACCGATGGGCCTGCATCCGGCGCTTTCAAAGAGGATATTAAAGTCGGTGAGCCGAACCTATCCCTAAAGATTTCGCGTGCTGACGTGGCTGGTTTTCTTACACGCCAGCTATCCGAAACGGGTTATCTGCATCGTGCTGTCGGGATTTCCACCTAAACATTCCATACTTTACCGGATCGACGTTCTTGGGTTGCGGCCAACCAATATTTCCCGCACCCTCCCCCAAACTCAGGAGGATACCATGCAAGACAACGAGACCGTCACCTTCGCGGGTGGCACATTGGACCGCGCCGCCCATCTACGTGGCGACGACGGTCTTCTCGAACACCCAAACGCGCGCGCCCTGCCCTTGTGGCACGGCAAGCCGTTGGTTGATGTGTCGGGTGCGCCCACGTTGGCTTGGTTACCGCTGGACACCGAAATCCTGAAAGAAGCCATAGAGGCCCCGATTTTTCTTGGTCTGCAAGACGGTGAACCGCGGTTTGCCTATGACGTGTCGTCTTGGCAGGATGAAAACGCCGACAAAGACGAGATGGGCAAGTTCCGCGATGAAAGTCGCAACCAACACCCTAGCGTTCCCGATACGGTCAAATTCATCGACTTGCGCTCCATCATGGCTGACCTGACCCACGACGATGCTGGCGATGCCGCCACCGCCAAAGGCATATTCGCATGGCACCTGAACCACCGTTTTTGCGCGAATTGCGGCGCCCCGACGATGGTTTCACAAGGCGGCTGGCAACGCCTTTGCCCTGCCTGTGCCCACATGCATTTCCCCCGCACCGACCCTGTTGTGATCATGCTGGTGACACACGGCAATGATGTACTTCTAGGCCGCTCGCCGCATTGGCCCGAAGGCATGTATTCGTTGCTGGCAGGCTACATGGAACCCGGTGAAGGGGTCGAGGAAGCCGTACGCCGCGAAGTGTTTGAGGAATCCGGTGTGCGGATCGGCAACGTTGGGTACCTCGCCAGCCAACCATGGCCATTCCCGACATCGCTGATGATCGGGTGTATCGCCGAAGCATTAAATACTGACCTGACCCTCGATCCAGTAGAAATCGAAGATGCTAAATGGGTTAGCCGTGAAGATGTCGCGAACTCGTTTGCTGGGAACGATCCGCAATTACTGCCATCCAGAAAAGGTTCCATTGCACAATTTCTGCTGGAACGCTGGTTGGCGGATAGGTTATAGCTCGCGGATGCAATTCAAACATTCTCAAGAAATCAATGCGCCAGCGGACTATGTTTTCGCCCGCATCACCGATTTCAAAAAATTCGAAAACCATTCTGGCCCAACCGGTTTCAGCTTCAAGCGCCAAGGCCGCCTACCTGTGCGGATCGGTACGCGCTGGGATATTTCAGTGCCCGTGCGGGGCCGCGCGCGTCGTTTTTCCGCAGAGCTAAGTGAATATATCCCGCCGCGCACCTTATCCTACAAATCCGCTAGCTTGAAATACGAGGGGGTCATGTCCCTGACCATCAAGCCACTCGATACAACCTCCTGCCGACTAGACCTGCAGGTGGTGGCCAAATCGCGCAGCTTTGCGACAAGCTTGGTGTTTAACACAATCCGGCTGGCACGCCGCCGCATTAACAAACGCATGAACACCGAAATGAAAAAATTCGCCAAACGCTTGGCAGCAGAGCATAAAGCCAGCCTTTAGCTGACCGATTTGCGGAACTCGGCCCTTGGGTACACACCCAAAATATCGAGGTGTGTGGTGAAATATCCCAGCTCCTCTAACGCCCGATCAACCGCTGGCTCACCCGGGTGACCCTCGATATCCGCGTAAAACTGTGTCGCTGTGAAACTTCCATCAACCATATAGCTTTCAAGTTTCACCATATTCACACCGTTCGTCGCGAACCCGCCCATCGCTTTATAAAGCGCCGCCGGAATATTGCGGACCTGAAACACAAACGTCGTCATTAGGTTTTCACCTGTCGGGCGTTTGGGCTCGGGGGACATCACCAGAAACCGCGTAGTGTTATGCTGATTATCTTCGATATTCTCGGCCAAAGTCTCCAATCCGTAGATCGATCCCGCCAGTTCAGACGCCAGCGCCCCCATCTCGGGATTGCCATCATCGGCCACTTGTTTTGCAGATCCAGCGGTATCCACCCCTGTACGTGGCGCAATCGAATGCTCTTTCAGAAACGAACGGCATTGACCCAGCAGAACCGTATGGCTCATCGCATGTTTGACCTGTTCCAGCTTCGTGCCCGGAACCACCATCAGATTGATGTGAACACGTACAAAGTGTTCACCGATGATGTGTAAACCCGTTTCCGGCAGCAGATGATGGATGTCCGCAACCCGCCCGTAGGTCGAGTTTTCAACCGGCAACATCGCCAGTTCCGCACGTCCTTCTTTGACCGCCGCAACCGCCCCTTCAAAGGTGTTACACGGCAACGCTTCCATATCCGGATACATCTCTACGCATGCTTGGTGCGAATACGCGCCCGGCTCGCCTTGGAAAGAAATTACATTTGTCATCAGTTACATCCTAGATCGGTCGTTTCGTCGCGCTTCTATACCTTGCAAAAGCATAGGGGAAGCGGCTAGAACACTCCACAGCATATTAAGGGGGCGCAGCCCCGCCCATAGACAAGGTGAAAACACTTATGGATACGATGACAGGAACAAAGATTGTCGGCGGCGTTTGCGGCAGCCTCTTGATTTTTCTATTGGTTAAATGGGGCGCAGAAGTAATCTACAACCCGAGTGGCCACGGTGAAACCGAAGCAGCCTATGTGATTGAAGTCGAAGAAACTGCAA
>CALCGO010000059.1 GCA_937901055.1 uncultured Rhodobacterales bacterium | reverse complement strand
ATAGGTGCGCCTCGTATGCTTCATCTCTTTGCCACCAGGACAGATATAGCGGTCGTTCTCATCATCCCATGTGAATTCTGATCTGGAGAATGTCCCATCAGTGCGCTCACCCTTATCAAAAACGGGAATGAAGGGCAGGATTTTTCGCTTGGTGGTCAACCAAACAAGGTTGTCGGACGACCCGTAGGCCGTATCTGCGGCGATCCAATCTGGCTTCAAGCCAAAGCGCTCTTCGGTCCGGTCGATCATCTTGCGCATTGCGCCCACTTCAGCAGTTCTGTTTGAGCGGCTGGCGTCGACATCAACGATGATACTGTGATCTGTATCGATCAGGTAATTGGTGGAATACGCAAAGAAAGCTGGGCCTTTGCGCGCTGCAGTCCATTGGCTGGCCGGATCAGCATGAGCAGTAAACTTGGGCTTGGTCGTGGTGGCCGCACCAAAAGCCTCGTCGTCCAATGTGTCGAGATATTCCTGCACTGCGCGTTGCGCATCATCGGCGTCAGCCACACGGGTTGCCCAATCTTCAGGGTTACTAGAGTTCTGTTTCTGGACATCTGCACTGATCAAGCTAGCGGTGTTTGTCAAATAAGTTGTCCGCCGAATTCATGCGGCGTCTCTGATTTCAGAGGCGCTGTTTTCGCGTTCTGGGTTCAGCCAGACGGGTCCTGCGGGTTGCCAGTTGCGGGTCTTTCCTGACCAACGCTCTGGCTTTTGTGTGCGGGCTTTTGCATAGAGCAAGGCGCGGTTTGCGAGGGACACGCGTTCCTGCCCGCCGTGGCGCGTGTTGGGAGTGACGAAGCGTATTGCGCTGTGGAGGTGCTCGTCGTTGTACCAATTGGCGAAGACTTTGACCCAAGCCTGCGCGTCAGCCTTGGTAGCAAAACCCTTGGTCGGCCAGTCCGGACGATACTTGCAGGTGCGGAATAGCGCCTCGGAGAACGGATTGTCATTGCTGACGCGCGGGCGGCTGTAAGACGCCAGGATGCCCAGCTTTTCCAAGGTTACTTTCATCGTGGCACCTTTCATAGGACTGCCGTTGTCCGCATGCAGGACCAGTGGTCGGGCGATGCAGGCCTCGGACCAAACAGCTTTTTGGATCAGCGTCGCTGCCAATTCCGCAGCTTCGCGTTCATGGACCTCCCAGCCCACGATTTTGCGGCTGAAGATGTCCACGATCAGGTAGAGATAAAAGAACATGCCTGCGACCGGCCCTGGCATCCAAGTGATGTCCCACGTCCAGATCTGGCAAGGGCCTTCAGCCTTATAGCTGGTTGGTGGTTTACGCCTTACCGGTGACTTTGCCCGGCCACGGTGATGCTGATGCCCCTGCGCCCGCAGGATGCGGTAAAAGCTGGATTCAGAAGCCAGATATTGCCCCTGGTCGGCCAGCTTAGGAACAATCTGGCTGGGCGGAAGGCTTGCAAACTCGGTGGAATTGCAGAGGCTTAGCACAGCGGCGCGTTCTTCTGCGCTGAGCTTGTTGCGGGGCTCGGGGCGCTGGACCAGCGGGCGCTGGTCAGCGCGAACCTGGCCACCCAGCGTCCAGCGGCGCAAGGTCCGTTCGCTGAGCTCTAACTCGGCACAGGCTTTGGCACGCCGCGCGCCAGCAGTCACAGCCTTATTGATCAGTGTAATGGCGGTTTGGCGATCTAGGGTGCTGATCATGCGTCCTCGTCGCCCCCCCAGATCGCTGAGGCCTTTTTTCGCAGAACAAGTAATGCTGCGGTTTCGGCCAACGCACGGTCCTTGCGGGCAAGGTCGCGTTCCAATTCCTTGATCCGCTTCTTCTCTTCCTTTGTGGCCTGGCTCATTCGGGCCGTGCTGGTGCGGTCCCAGTCGTTCGCTTGCTCGCAGGCCACGCGCCACGTCATGATCTGCTCCGCAAAAAGCCCGCGCTTGCGACAATATTCCGCCAGATCGGCCTCATTCATCGCAGCCGTCTCCAGCACCGCCGCAAACTTGTCGCGCGATGTCCAACCCTCGGGGCCAGCATTGGCATCAGGTAAAAGCTGACCCTTGCTTCGCGCCTGAGCACGCCACTTGTGCAGTGTCGCTTCCGAAATCCCTTCTTCCTGCGACAAGCGTCGCACAGGCAGGTTGTTCGGCGGCAGCATCCGCTTCAGAACAGCGGCCCTGCGTTCCGGTGAGTATCCCATGTCATTATCCTATCACGCCCACCTGAAAAATAGAGAAAAGTAGAGCAGCGGACAACTTCCCTGACACAGGGGGGAAACGTAAGGGCAAGCGCGGACGCGGTGCTGCGGGCAAGGTTCCGGTTTTC
>CALCGO010000058.1 GCA_937901055.1 uncultured Rhodobacterales bacterium | reverse complement strand
GATGCGCTGTAGGCCCTCTGGGGTTCGTGCGCCTGTAGACTTTCCACCGTGCAGCGCACAACGGCCATTGTGCTTGTAAGCGGCTCTCTGGCACTTGGTGCCCCGACGTGTCTTTGCGAGGCATCTGATGCCCGGCCAGTTGGGGCCAAAACGCGTATTCACTCCGATAGTTACGTTACCTTTTGTTAATCTCATAATATCACCTCTTATGGGGTGTTATGATACCACATTTTTGCTGTGGCCGCTAGAGGTAGGGCGCTTGATGTAATTTTTTATAATATTTTTTTGAGGTGTCCGTTTGAGCGGAACCCAATGCGGAGGGCGTTCTTGGACTGTAGCTCAAAAAAGGGGGTGTTGGGGTCTGTTCGATGATCCCGATTGTTTTGCGACAAAAGACCATAGGGTACCTTGGCGCCAAAAGTTTATTAAATCTTCAGCAGATAAACGCTGAATGTAGCGGCGTCTAAAATGTGGTTCTACAGTGTCTGCCGTAGAGTATTTTCGCGCTTCCAAATTAATAAACCCGACCCAATAACGATAACCGTCCCCAAACCTGTCCAACTAGACGGAAGCGTATCAAAAATAAAATAACCAATGACTGTCGCATAGATAACTTGGGCGTACATGGTGGGGGCGAGCGTTGAGGCGTTTGCTAATAAATGAGCGCGGGTAGCAAGAATATGGCTAAAGGCCCCAAATACACCAATAATGACGAGCACACAAAAACCCATATTTGTTTGCGGCCAATACCAATTTTGTAAAGCAAACGGGGCTATTGCAAAGGTTGCAACTCCACTGGACCATAATTGACTAGTTGCGTTATTATCCTGTCCAGCCAATAGGCGTGTTAAAATGAAGTAGCTGGATGCAAAAAACAATGCAGCAACAGACAAAATCATTGCCCAATGGAATTCCTCTCCCCAAGGCTGAATAATGATCAAAACCCCCAAAAAACCTACGAAAATGGCCGCGAACCTACGAAACCCAACTTTTTCACCAAGTATAAAGTAGCCAAGTACTGTTATCACCAGTGGCATCGCAAAAAAGATCGCTATCGTCGTAGTGATTGGAAGAAATTGCAGCGCCAAAAAATTGAATGTTGTACCTCCTAAAAGAGCTATTGCGCGGCTGAACTGCAGCTTCGGATTATTAGACACAAATTGGTTCAAACCACCGCGAGGAATGAAAAATAAAATTGAAACAAGGAACGCACCGCAGTATCTAGCAAAGATGACTTGCACTGCAGGCAGCCCGTATAGGATGAGCCATTTCGCAGAGCTATCTATTAAGGTGAAAAGAAAAACCGCCAAAAACATTAAGATCACCGCAACTGTTGGCCTGTCCTCTCGTGCTGCCGCTAAGACCATTTTGTAACTTTTTGCTTTAAGGTTTTCAGATTGGTTTTGCAGTTTTCTGCTTCGGTAAAAAACGCGCTTAGATTTGCTAAAGTCATCGCAGTAACATCATTCTGCTAAGCCTGAGTAATCCTCGTCAGACACCTTCTCCAGCCACTCGGCTACTCGTCCGCCCAACGCTTCCTGAATGGCTACATGGGCCATGCTGTTGCCAGCTGTCGCTCCATGCCAGTGTTCTTCTCCCGGTGGTATCCAAACGGTATCTCCAGCCTTAATGACCTTTGGCTGCTCATTTCTAAGCCCAACAAGGCCAATACCGCTCACCACATGCAATGTCTGTCCTAGAGGGTGCGTATGCCAAGCAGTGCGTGCTCCCGGCTCAAACGCCACTTTCAACGCCCGAACCCGAGCTGGCTCTGGGGCCTCGACGATAGGGTCCTGCCATACTGTGCCTGTAAACCAGTCGGAGGAGGCAAGTTTAGTTGGTCGTGATCCAGCTTCCATGATTTTCATAGACGTCCCCTTGAAGGTGCTTGTGATATAGCGATGTCAGATAAGGCCACAGTGATTGGAAATACACAAGGCTCGCATTCTAGACAGTCACCGTACGCGCCGTACTGAGTGGTAAGGTCGTCCTTGGGTATGGTCCCAAAAGGGTGGCGGGGGCTATTTTAGGATACCGATGAGTTTTTTACTAATAGTCATAGGGTACCTCAGACGCATGGGACAGATGGGACAGATTATTCCTATTGTTATCTATTGGCTGGATTTAGCACCCCTTCCAACCTGTCACTTCATTTCCTACACGCGCTAGGTAGCAAAACCTGTCCCATGCGTCCCACCCGTCCCAAACTTACAGCTTTAAAACTAATCCACGGAAGGTTCGAACACTACCAGATTTGCTTGGCTGGTATCCCAGTTTTTTTATCCGCGTTGAGAAAGACTTTTTCGTTAGAAAATCGCGCATTTGGTTGACGCTGCACCATTTCAAATAGCGATCATACAAAGTGGCTGTTGGCGTCACGCCCTCCGCAGTGGTCATGCAGGCGTCTGACACAAATTCTGCAACCTGATCCGTCTCTGTCTTCCACTCTTTAGACGCTTCTGTTGCTGAACATGGGATTGTAAAGCCATCAGAAATGGCTCTGGCGTATGCGTTCAGTGCAAGATTTAAAATGCCGGGTAATTCTTGAATAAGTTCATTCTTTAAGTTTGTATTTTGCTCGTGTGGCTGAAAGGTCCTGTTAAATGTGATGATTACGGCGCGCCTGAATAATGCCTCAGAAAAATCACTAGTTTTTGGCATGTGGTTTGTCCCGAACCAACACGTTGAATACGGACGCATTACAAACGGGTCTTT
>CALCGO010000057.1 GCA_937901055.1 uncultured Rhodobacterales bacterium | reverse complement strand
GCACGCTGGCGGCAGGCGATCGCATGCAGGTGGATTTGCAGCCACCCTTGGCCATCACGCGGGTGGTTCACGGGGACACGGACTTAGACTTCGTACGCGAGGGCAATGTTTATTGGGTTCAGTTTGCACAGGCCCTGGCGCCATCGGTAGAAGATCAGATTCAAATCTACTACGAAGGCACTCCCGTCGAAAGTACGAATCCGCCGTGGAGTGGTGGCTTCACCTGGACCCAAGATGAGCGTGGAGACCCGTTCATTGCTACGACTTGCCAAGGGATTGGCGCGAGCATTTGGTGGCCGAACAAGGACCATGGCTCTGATGAACCCGATCGCGGCATGGACATCCACGTCACCGTGCCAAAGGGCTTAATTGCAGTATCGAATGGCCGGTTGCACGCGCGCTCGAAAAATGCGTCGGCGAAGACCAGCACTTTTCATTGGCAAGTGCTCAACCCGATTAACAACTACGGGGTGAATGTCAACATTGGCAACTACGTCAAGATGTCGGGAGTTTACAAAGGAGCGTTCGGCAAGCTAGATCTCGAATATTGGGTACTAGAGGGCCAGGAGAAAAAAGCGCGGGAGCAATTCAAGCAGGTGCCGCTGACACTTCAGGCCTTCGAGCACTGGTTTGGCAAATACCCTTTTTACGAAGACAGCTTCAAGTTGGTGGTGGTGCCGTACTTGGGTATGGAGCATCAGAGCTCGGTGACGTATGGCAACGGTTTCAAGAATGGCTATCGTGGGCGCGATTTAAGCGGCACCGGCGTTGGGCTCAAATTTGATTACATTATCATTCACGAAACCGCCCATGAGTGGTGGGGCAATAACATCTCGATGAAAGACTCCGCGGATATGTGGATTCACGAGAGCTTCGGGACCTACGCGGAGAGCCTATTTGTTGAGTACCACTTCTCGAAGGCCGAAGCACAAGATTACAACGTTGGCATCAGGAAGGGAATAGGCAATCGCGAACCCATCATTGGAAAGTATGGTCTGAATAAATCAGGCTCAGGGGACATGTACCCCAAGGGTGCCAACATTTTGCACACTATGCGGCATGTGTTGAATGACGACGAAAAATGGAGTGCTGTTTTACTTGGCCTGCAAAAGGAATTTTGGCATAAGACCGTGACGACGGCAGAGGTGGAAGCCTATATCAGTCGGATTTCCGGTTTCGACTTCAGCTTATTGTTCGATCAGTATCTGCGCACGGCGAACCTTCCGCTGCTCAAATATTCGGTCAAGGGTAAGTCGTTGTCCGTCTGGTTCGAGAACGTGGTGCCGGGATTCAGCGTGCCAGTTCTTTTGCATATCAACGGCAAGGAGCAGCGTGTTCTTGTCTCCGAGACGCCCAAAGAGATTGCTCTGAAGTCCCGACTAAAGTCCTTCGAGCTGGACCGCAACTTCTATATGAAGGTTACTGCGGATTCCCCTTAGCCAGGAGCGGCTTTTACTTAGATTGCAACGGTTTAAGTCCAAGGCTCACAGATACACCGCATTTCCAAGACTCATTTCTTCCATTGCCGCCTGCGCAGTCACGTAGCAGGGGAGTTGAAGCTGGATGAGTTCAAGCAGATCTACAAGGCTTCATGTAGCTTGCCCTATATTTGTTATGGAATACGCGCCAATGTCGCTAATTCAGCTTCGGTATACAGAGGAATACTTGTACCGGTTGTTAAATTGAGATCGCTAATCATTTGGTTTGCAATGATGGCATTCGATACAGCCGTAGGGTGATAAGGGTCAGCGCATACGTAATCCCATCCAAACCACCGCGGAGGGCGCTTGAGCTCTGTTCCTCTAATAACAGTAGGTTGGGTGCAAAGCTGCCCAAAAACCTGGTACATGTCCAGGACTATAATCCTCGATGAGTATTGGGGGGCCTGTGCAAGAGCTTGGTTTATTCTCTGATAATGCGTGTCGATGTTATTCCATTGTGGATTTGTGATATTCGGAAAAGCTGGCCAGCATCTGGCAGTTTCTAGGTTCCATAGGATGACCGATGACCCAGGGTGAGTCGTTAGCAAATACTTAGTGGCAAGCTTTATCCTGTCAAGGATTCCATCTACCAGTGCATCAGCAATCGGATCTTGTCCAGCAACGACTCCTTTAATATCGTGAAGTATGTCGAACATATCATTAGTGCCTATCTCAAGACCAAAAATGGTGGCCGGCTGAACGGTTCCACGAGAGACAGCTCGTTCGTAGTTACCAATCATTCGAGGTAAATCTTGAGTGACTGTGCCACCGAGGGCGAAGTTAGACAGTACATCAGAGGGAGCACTCGCTTTGTCAAACAAGGCTTCAAAGGGGTCTGCGCCATACATAGATACGGGCCGCCCAAAGTCATTGTCTGTGTAGCTATCTCCTATCGTCACAAAGGAACTAAAATCAGGGATGGATTGGTTCGCTACTGGCCTGTAGGCCACTGTCGTAGCAACAAGAAAGAGACTTAAAAGTAGAGGGCTTCGTTTTCTCATGGTCGTACAAGGATACACCAATATTGGGTGAGTTGCGCAAAACCTTAGGAATCGGCCTCGCTTTGCTGGAGGGCCATGGGATATCGCCAGGCGGGGCAGTCGCGTGAACTGCACGATATGAGTGACGCTCCGAGTTCCATTTTGAAGGGAGGCTTGCGTAACAACTCGGCGGAACGCTAAACCGCGAGCTTGCTACAATACCGCATAATCGTCCCTGACATTACCGATCCCATT
>CALCGO010000056.1 GCA_937901055.1 uncultured Rhodobacterales bacterium | reverse complement strand
GCAATGTGCGGCACGGCACGTCGAATTTCGGTTTAATACTTGGCCGAAGCGGACGATGTAACGGCCCTCTCCCCCGATGTTGTCATTGTGGCCACTGGCGGAATGCCGAACATCGAGCTTTTCGAAAGTGGTGCGGAACAGGCAAACGTTGTGACCAGCTGGGATATCATATCGGGCGACGTTAAGCCGGCTGAAAATGTGCTGATCTACGACGAAAGCGGCGATCACCCCGGGCTTCAGGCGGCTGAAATCGCCGCCGACGCAGGGTCAAAGGTCGAGATCATGACCCCCGATCGTGTCTTTGCGCCCGACATCATGGCGATGAACTTGGTCCCTTACATGCGGGCCTTGCAGGACAAAGACGTAACGTTCACCGTCACCCGCCGCCTGCTGGAAGTAACCCGTGACGGGAATAAGCTCACAGCCACAATCGGCACCGATTACAGTGACCACACACACGAAGCGCAATATGATCAGGTGGTGGTGAATTACGGAACATTACCGCTGGCTGACCTCTATTTCGACCTAAAACCCCTATCCTCTAATGGTGGCGCCGTAGACCAAGGCGCCTTAATTGATGGTCAGCCGCAACACATTATTCGCAACCCAGACGGAGCGTTTCAGCTTTTCCGTATCGGAGATGCAGTTTCCGCGCGCAACACCCACGCGGCGATCTATGATGCACTGCGTTTGATGAAAGACATATAATATGCGCGCGCCTCACGTGATTCATGTCGTCTCCGCCCACGCCGAAGGCGAGGTAGGGGATGTCATTACCGATGGCGTTACCCCACCGCCGGGGGAGACCATATGGGATCAACGAACATGGATCGCGCAAGATGGAACGCTACGGAATTTGTTGCTAAATGAACCGCGTGGCGGCGTTTTCAAGCACGTAAACCTACTGGTTCCGCCCAAAGACCCCGAGGCCGACGCGGCTTTCATCATCATGGAGCCAGAGGATACGCCGCCTATGTCAGGCTCCAATACCATCTGTGTCGCAACCGTGCTTTTGGAAACAGGTGTGTTGCCAATGTTCGAACCGGTGACAAAACTGATACTCGAAGCCCCGGGCGGGCTGGTTCATGTTAGGGCTGAATGCGAAAACGGCAAGGCAAAACGCATTTCTGTGCAAAACCTGCCGTCGTTCGCGCAGAAACTTGACGCAATATTGGAGGTAGACGGCGTCGGCACGCTAACGGTCGACACTGCCTTTGGCGGGGATAGCTTCGTTATCGTTGATGCGCCAGCTCTCGGCTTTTCGATTAGCCCTGATGAGGCTGGAGACATCGCACGGTTGGGCATCAAAATCACCAATGCCGCGAACGAACAACTTGGGTTCTCGCACCCTGTCCTTCACGAGTGGCAACATATCAGCTTTTGTAACTTTGCTACACCGGTAGTGAGCGGAACAACGCGGTCGGCCGTTGCGATCCAGCCCGGGAAAATCGACCGCTCGCCGACCGGCACAGGAGTGTCAGCCCGTATGGCGGTGCTGGCAGCACGCGGCCTGATGAAAGCAGATGACACGCTCATCACCCGATCGATCATCGGTGGAGAGTTTACGGGGCGCATTTGTGAAATCACCGACTTGAACGGAACGCCGGCAATAATCCCCGAAATCTCGGGCCGTGCCTGGATCACTGGCACACATCAACACTTGGTTGACCACGACGATCCGTGGCCCACTGGCTATCGGCTGTCTGACACATGGGGTGCAAAATGACCTTTGGACACATCTTCAACTCGGTGAAACTGCGCCATAAGACGCTAAAGAATCGTGTGGTCTTTGGGGCGCACACCACCAACATGGCGAAAGATGGGCTGCCCGGCGATCAGCATCTCGCCTATTACTTGGAGCGGGCGATTGGCGGCGCGGCTATGATTGTGGTTGAACCGATGCCCGTGCACCCGGCCGCAGTGCTGACCCGTGGAAACTTCCGCCACTCATCAGATGAAGTCATCCCGCACTTTCGCCGCATCACTGAAGCCTGTCAGGCGGAGGGCGTAGTGATGATCCAGCAGCTTTATCATGTGGGGGCGCACGGCGACTGGGACAATTCATGGCACGCAAACTGGTCGCCCTCGGGTGGGCCGAGTTATCATGATAATGACGGCAGCCATGCGATGACGGCGGGCGAAATCGAAGAAACAATCGAAAGCTTCGTCCAAGCTGCAATCCGTTGTCAAAAAGCCGGATTTGACGGCGTCGAGGTATGGGCAGCCTACCATAGCCTGCTCGACCAGTTCTGGACCCCGTTTTCTAACACCCGCACCGATGAGTGGGGCGGCAATCTGGAAAATCGAACTCGGTTCTCGCGCGAGATCTTGCGTCGCATTCGCCACGCTTGTGGAGACGAATTTATCATCGGCCTGTCAGTGAACGACGAACCGGATATCAGCGTATCGCTCAGCCGCGAGGACACTGCCGAAATTATAGCCTTACACGATGCAGAGCATCTGATGGATTACGTCACCTGCGGTACAGGCAGTTATTTCGATTTCTACAAAATCATCCCGTCTTTCCAGTATGGTGAAAAGTTGGGTGCCGATCTGGCAACCCGCCTTAAGACGGTCGTGAAAAATGCGCTAGTGACAGCCGAAAGCCATATCCGCACACCGGAAAACGCCAACACCTTACTTGGGGCCGGCGAGGCTGATTTGGTTTCGATAGTTCGTGGTCAAATTGCCGACCCACATTTGATGACAAAAGCCGCGCAGGGCCGAGCAAACGACATCCGTGGTTGCTTGTCCTGCAACCAACAATGCTGGGGGCGCCGAGGGCGCGATTACTGGATTTCTTGCCTAATCAACCCTTCGGTTGGGCGCGAACGTGAGTGGAGCGGAGACCGTTTTACCCTCACAAGTACGCCACAAACGGTCCTTGTTGTCGGCGCCGGACCAGCTGGGCTAGAAGTCGCGCGAGTAGCGGCTGAGAAAGGGCACAAAGTTATACTGGCAGAAGCCACACCTTATCTTGGTGGGCAATTCCGGCTGGCGGGTCTTCAACCACGACGCGGGCAGATTACCGACCTTATTGGTTGGTACGAACGCCAACTCGATAAGCTTGGCGTCGATGTCAGGTACAATACATATATGGATGCAAAAATGATCGCCGATCTGGGTGCGGATCAAGTCGTGCTAGCTACCGGCTCGCTTCCCGCGGAAACCGGGTTTCAGAAAGCTCTGCCTCATATCGTTTCGTTGCCCGGAATAGAGGCCGGCGACGTTTGGTCGGCCGAGGATGTAATGGGGCGATCCGCACGATTAGGCGACGAAGTGATCGTTCTGGACGAAGGTGGCAATTGGCGAGGTGTCGGAACAGCGTGGAGATTGGCGGAAGATGGCCACAAGGTCACGATTGTGACG
Source organism: uncultured Rhodobacterales bacterium (assembly GCA_937901055.1). GTDB lineage: Bacteria > Pseudomonadota > Alphaproteobacteria > Rhodobacterales > Rhodobacteraceae > NORP23. Next base: position 21,396 of record CALCGO010000056.1, on the reverse strand, counting down.
CCGGATGAAATGGCGGCCAAAGAACTTCAACGCTCGGCGACAGACGGGCCGGCACGGCGCAGTCTAGCAAAACTTGGAGTAAATGTTGTCACCGAAAGCGCCATTATTCGCTGGGCGGACTCAGGCGCCGAAGTCTTGTCATTATTAAGCGGTGCCACCCGGATCATTTCAGCGAATTCATTGGTCCTCGCGACCGGAAATCGGGCCGACATGCAATTGGCAAATGACCTCACCGATCTGGGAATTATGCCGATGCTGATAGGCGATGCCTCTGCCCCGCGCAACGCAGCCGCAGCTACCTACGAGGGGCGCGAAATTGCGTTGCGGCTCTGACGAGGAGCCGTTCAGGTGTCTTGTGCAGTCATGGCTAACCGAGCTGCGTCTGTCACCTTTCTTCCTTATCGTACACCGCTTGACCTGTGGCGATGCCAGCGAATTTAGCAAAGCCGATGAGGTGATGCCTCCTACGAAGCGGCGCTTGACCGATCTGGTGAACAAGTTCGGGAGGTGCGAGCGATGATCAAAGATTTTATATGAAAACCGACCGCACAACCACTCGGAGAATCCGATTGACGCCATTTTAGCCCACCAATAATCGAAGCCTACGCTTGCAATGTGTTCTTCCCCGTCGCAACCTTCGACGAAACAGGAGATTACATGAATAACCACGGATATAAATCTGGTCGTTTGAACCTACCGTTTGTCGGCATCGCGACTTTCGGCAAGAAACCATACGTCGAGGATTGGACAACAATAAACGCCGACGTTGCAATAATCGGTGCACCATTTGATGCGGGTACTCAATACCGTTCTGGCGCACGTTTCGGCCCGCGCGGTGTCCGCGAAGCTTCCACACTTTTCGCGTTTGGCCACGACGGAGCGTACGATCACGAAGACGACGCGACCTATTTAGGTGCAGACGTAAGTATCGTTGACATGGGCGATGCCGACATCATTCACACCGACACCGAAAGTTCGCACGCCAACATCGAATATGCCGTGCGCCAAGCCCTGAGTGGTGGTGCTTTGCCTGTGACCATCGGCGGCGACCACTCCATCAACATTCCGTGCGTTAACGCATTTGACGACCAAGGTCCGATTCACATTCTGCAAATAGATGCTCACCTAGACTTTGTTGACGAACGCCACGGCGTACGCAACGGTCATGGCAACCCCATGCGTCGCGCTGCCGACCATAGCTATGTTACTGGCCTTACCCAATTGGGCATCCGCAACGTATCTTCGACTGCCAAAGAAGGGTACGAATATGCCCGCACGGTCGGCTCCGATATCCTATCTGTTCGTCAAACCCGAGCCCTTGGCCCCGAGACGGTTGTGGCTCGCATCCCCAAGGGTGCACGCCTTTATGTCACCATAGACATCGACGCATTTTGCCCTTCAATCGCGCCCGGTACTGGTACACCGAGCCACGGCGGGTTCCTTTATTACGACGTGTTGGAAATCCTGCAACAGGTTGCCAAACATCATCAGGTCGTCGGTATTGACCTAGTAGAAGTGGCGCCAGATTACGATCAGAGCGACTCCACGACCATTCTCGCCGCGCAACTCCTGTTAAACTTCATCGGTTTTATTTTTCACGAACGCAACGCATAATAGGTTGCGAGTATACGAGGTTTCCTGGTCAGTTAGTACGGTTTCCGATTAATGGGTCACAGGTAAAACGTATACCAGTGACGTAACCCGAGTTTGCATATCGAATGTTGGTTAAGAAGGTGTTTGTATGGAATTTATAGCAAATCAATTGAGAGAAACCGGTCTACCGGACGAATCCGAAATGGCGCGTGGTGAACTGTGTACCAACCCGAGCGCCGCCCGTGCATTGTTTGCAAAATGCCCTGTCGCGGACGTATCTCCATTAATTGACGTCAGTTCTATTGCTGCACAACTAGGCGTGGCCGCTGTACATGTCAAAGACGAACGCAAAAGAGTGGGGCTTGGCAGTTTCAAATCTCTGGGCGCTGCATTTGCGATCGCGAAAGCCGCTGACAAATTGGTGTCAGAAGACACGTTACGCGAATACGAAACAGCATTGAAGGGCAAGGTATTTGTTTGCGCTAGTGCCGGAAACCACGGCTTATCCATGGCCGCAGGTGCGCGCGCCTTCGGGGCGGGTGCAGTCGTCTATCTGGCGAACACTGTGCCTGATGAATTCGCGGGGCGCTTAAGGGACAAGGGCGCAACGGTCGTTCGGGCCGGCGCAAACTATGAGGCGAGCATGAATGCCGCCCTGATGGCCGCCAAAGAAAACGGTTGGGAGCTGCTATCAGACAGTTCTTGGCTCGGATACACAGAATTACCGCGAGACGTCATGGAAGGTTATTTGATTATGGGCGCCGAAGTCGCCGATCAACTAACCAGCCCGCCCACACATATATTCCTTCAAGCAGGCGTCGGTGGTTTGGCCGCGGCCTGCACAGCAGCAGCGCGGCACTATTGGGGCGAAACGCCAAAAATTTACGTGGTCGAACCCGAATACGCCCCGGCACTTTACGACAGCATCGTGGCATCGCAGGTTGTAACGACCACAGGTCCAGCTTCCGTCATGGGCCGCCTAGATTGTAAAGAACCCTCGCATCTGGCGCTAAAGTATCTGGCAAAGGAAGCGGATGGGTTTATCACCATAAGCGAGGCTGAAGCTCTTGCGGCGGTTAAAGTTTTGAAAACGCACGATCTAGCTGCCTCCCCGTCGGCGGTGGCAGGGTATGCAGGAGTCCATTTTGCGGGTGAAGAACGCCAAGAGTTAGGTCTGACATCCGAGTCCCGTATACTGCTCTACCTTTCGGAAGGCCCAGTTGATGAGTGAGCCGGATTTTCCAACCCACGAATTCGAAGATCGACTAGAACGCGTACAAATCGAGATGCAGGCAGCCAAGCTCGACGCGCTGTTTTTCACTACCGAAGCAGAGATGCGTTACTTCACCGGGTTTCGCACACTGTTTTGGCAAAGCCCGACACGCCCTTGGTTTCTGGTTGTTCCCGCAATAGGAAAACCCATTGCGATTATTTCACAGATCGGTGCAAATCTGATGTCGAACACTTGGATAGACGATATCCGAACATGGTCATCGCCACATGTCGATGACGACGGAGTCTCGCTGCTGGCTGAAACGCTAAGCGCCTATAAAACCGTTGGGATGATGCGTGGGCGGGAAAGTAGTTTGCGTATGCCGTTGAACGATTACCAACGCGTTTTGGATCGGTCACCTTACACCAAATTTCGCGATGCTAGCCTTCTGGTTCAACGAATACTGCAGGTAAAATCCCACGTAGAAGTTGACAAAATTTCGCGTATTTGCCAGATCACCTCTGATGCCTTTGCAAGTGCCGCGGACCTATTTCACGAGGGCCAACCATTGAAGGAAAGCTTCCGCGCCTTCAAAATCGACCTTCTACGACGTGGCGCCGATGATGTTCCCTACCTTGTTGGCGGCGCAGGGAACGGTGGGTATTCCGATGTGATTTCGCCACCGAATGATCGCCCACTAACGGCGGGTGATGTGCTGATGCTCGATACTGGGTCCACATTAGGCGGGTACTTTTGCGACTTTGACAGAAATTTCGCGATCGGACATGCAAGTGATAAGGTTAAACGGGCGTATGCTACGCTTTATAAGGCCACCGATGCGGCCCTTGCTATCGCGCGACCAGGCGTGAGTTGTGCGGATTTATTTACTGCAATGGCCAAGGTTATTGATCAAGAAGGTGGGGATGTCGGGCGTTTGGGGCACGGGCTTGGTACACAATTGACCGAATCCCCCTCAATCGTTGCATTCGACAGAACCGCGATGCGCGCAGGGATGGTGATGACGCTGGAACCCTGCATGGTTATTGAAGGACAAAAAATTATGGTTCATGAAGAAAATATTCTGATCGAAAATGGCCCTCCGCGACTACTGACCGAACGCGCACCGGCTGAAATTCCGGTTATCGGGTGATGCTATGAAACTACCGTTCACACTTGACAATGGCGTGGCATCCACCGCCGCTCTCGGTCTCATCGTGCTGGAAACAGACGAAACCATCGAAGCTGAATTTCGCTCCGTGTTTAACCACTCTGGCACTGGTCTGTTTCATACTCGTATTCCCCTAGCTCAAGAAGTTACGCCCGAAACCTTGTCAGAAATGGAAGCCGCGCTGCCAACTGCAGTCGAACTCCTTCCGTCGGCATTTCCGATGGACGTTGTCGGGTATGCCTGCACGTCTGGAGCGACCGTGATCGGTGCCGACAACATATCCAACATAGTTACCGGAACGTTTCCAAGCGCCAAAACGACTGACCCAATAACCGCCGTAATGGAAGCCTTGCGGCATATGAGGGTACGCAAGATCGGGCTCGTCACACCCTATGTGGAAGATGTGTCTGCTGCGATGATCGATCTTTTGCTAAGCAACGGTTTCGAGGTCGTGAACTTCGGGTCGTTTGAACAAAAGGAAGACGCAATCGTTGCGCGGATATCACCCGAATCCATTTACAACGCCGTTTGCGATATAGGCTCGATTGACGATGTGGAAGCTGTCTTCATTTCCTGCACCAATTTGCGAACCTTTGGCATGATCGAACGTGCAGAGACAAGCGTTGGCAAGCCCGTAATTTCAAGCAACCAGGCACTTGCTTGGCACATGGCCGAGTTGGCCGGACTCAGCGGAATAATAGCAGGGCCAGGCCGCTTGTTCACCAAACGGTAAAGTACGAAACTATCGTACTTTACCCCGGACTTAAGCCACGCAACCGCTCCGAGCGGCGGCGTAGCAGTTCCAACACCGTTAGCAATGCAATCGAAATCATAACGAGGATCGTTGCAACAGCCAAAATCGTCGGGCTGATTTGCTCGCGAATACCTGACCACATCTGACGCGGAATGGTTTTGTCTTCGGGACTAGCAAGGAACAGCACCGCTACGACCTCGTCAAACGAGGTGATAAACGCAAACAGTCCACCAGAAATAACGCCCGGCAAAATCAACGGCATTTGAACCTTGAAGAACGTCCGAACGGGTCCCGCCCCCATGTTGGCCGCCGCACGTGTCAAACTGTTGTCAAACCCGACCAGTGTCGAGGTCACGGTGATAATCACGAAGGGCGTACCCAGCGCCGCATGGGCGAGTATGATGCCCATTTTAGAGCCCGCCAACGCCTGCTTGCCTTCGATAAACGGATTGAAGTCGTTCGAGTAGAAATAGAACATGCCGGCAGCCGTCACGATCAATGGTACAATCATCGGCGAGATCAGGATAGACATGATCAAGCCCTTATAGGGCATTTCAGACCGACTTAGGCCAATCGCGGCAAGCGTACCAAAACTGGTTGCAAGCGCCGTCGCCCAGAAACCAATAATAAAGCTGTTTTTGGTAGCCCGTATCCACACAGCATTCTGCCACATGTCGGCCCACCAGCCCTCGGTTGCGTTGGGGTTGGCCATGCCGTTGTTCAAAATATCAGCGTACCAGCGCAAGCTGAAGGCTTCGGGATCGAGGCTCATCATACCAGACGTGAACGTGAAATACGGCTCAGCGTTAAAGCTGAGAGGTACGATGATCAAGACCGGTGTGATCAGGAATATGAAGATCAGCGCGCAAATCACGCGGAACGCGTAATACCAGACACGTTGACCAAGCGAAGCATATGGAGGAAGTGCAGACATCCGATTATCCCATCTTCATGTTGTCGATGCCCACGACCTTGTCGTAGACCCAGTAGATTGCCAGCACGATCACCAACAGTATGCCGCCCAACGCCGCTGCCAGCGACCAGTTGAGGGATTTCTGCATGTGGAATGCGATGAAGTTCGAGATCAGCTGACCATCTTGTCCACCAACCAACGCTGGTGTGATGTAGTAACCGATCGCCAGAATGAACACGAGTAGTCCGCCCGCACCGATACCCGGAACGGTTCCGGGAAAATACACGCGCCAGAACGCCGTCCAATTGGTTGCGCCCAGTGATTTAGCGGCCCGAAGATAGGTCGGTGGAATGCCTTTCATCACCGAATAAAGCGGCAGAATCATAAACGGCAGCAGAATATGCGTCATCGCAATGATTGTGCCTGTCATGTTGTAGATCAGACTAAAACGGCTTTCATCACTGGTAACTCCCAGCCAAACGAAGATGTTGTTCAACACGCCGTGGCTTTGCAGCATCGCGATCCATGCCGTCGTACGTACCAGAAGCGAAGTCCAGAACGGCAGCAGCACCAAAATCATCAACAGGTTTGATTGGCGTACAGGCAAACTCGCCAAAAGCCACGCAACTGGATAACCCAGCAATAAACATGAGATTGTCACAGCGGCGCTGACCAAAAGGGTTTTGATGAACAGATAGACGTAAATTCTGTCTTCTTTGTCTAACCGTTCAAACGAACCGTCAGCCTTATATTCTGCGTCAAGAGCCGCGGCATAGAATGCCGGAGAATACGTTTGAGAAGATATTTTCATAGCCCCCCACACGTCAATGCCGGCCCAATCTTCGTCAATATCCAGCATGGCCGCCATAAACGGCGCTTCCAGCTTACCAGCCTTACGGGCCGCTTTGGTAAACATCGAACGCGTTCCAGAAACCTCGCGATTCACGCGGGTCGCTACCCGTCCTATGGACTTTTCGGCGCGCGCCTGAATTAGATCAAGAACGAGGGCTGCAAACATTTCTTCTGTCGGTTCGGAAACGCCGTCCCAATCCTTCAGAATTTCGGTCGATGCCGGCATGTTGGAAGAATACGTGTCGTTCTTCACACCCTGCCACATCAGCGCGATAATTGGGATGATGAAGCTAGCTAGAATGAAGGCCAATAGCGGCAAAACCAAACCAAAAGCCCTTGCACGGCTTACAAAAAGAGCTCGAGCGAGCTTCTTTTTCAAAGGCGTGCCATCGGCGGCTAGAACTGGTCCTGCATCGGTACTGTCGGTCATGATAACTCTTTCGATAAAGGAAACGAGAGGGACCAAAGCCCCTCCCGTAGGTGTTTTATTTGGCCAACCAAGCGTTGAAACGCTCGTTCAACTCGTCAGAGTTGTCAGCCCAGTATTCGAAGTCGTTAACCAAAGCGTTCGTAAGGTTAGGACCGGCAGTCGGCATATGTGGCGCCATTTCAGTGACACCATCACTATAAAGACCAACCAAAGCACCGGAAGACTTACGCGCTGGACCATAAGAAATCCATGAAGCCTGATCCGCTAGACGCTGTGTGTCTGTCGAATACGCGATGAATTCCATCGCCAAATCTTTGTTCGGCGCACCCATTGGAACAGCCCAAAGGTCGAAGTCCATGATCTGGCCATCCCAAACAACCTCGAAAGATTTGCCTTCGGCAACAGCAGCGTTGAAGATACGGCCGTTATAGGCAGTGGTCATTACAACTTCGCCATCAGCTAGAAGCTGCGGTGGCTGCGAACCGGATTCCCACCAAACAACGTGGTCTTTGATTGTGTCTAGCTTGGCGAACGCGCGATCAACGCCTTCGTCTGTTTCCAGCATCGCATAAACTTCAGCCGCCGGAACGCCGTCAGCCATCAGAGCCATCTCTAGGTTAGCCTTGGCGCTTTTACGCAGACCGCGCTTGCCAGGGAACTCTTCGACGTTGAAGAGGTCGTCAATGCTGTCAACACCCGAAGTTTTGGAGCTGTCGTAAGCAAAGATTGTCGACCAAACGATGTTTGCAACTGCACAATCATTGATCGCACCTTCGAGGAAGTCATCCTCAGCCGCTGAACCGTCTGCGCCATCTGGCAGGATGGACGGGTCGATTTCTTCAAACAAGCCTTCGTCGCAACCGCGAACGGCGTCAGAAAGCTCAACGTCGATCAGATCCCAGCTTACGTTGCCGGCTTCTACTTGCGCTTTAACTTCTGCCAAACCACCGCTGTAGTCTTCGGAAACGATCTGATTGCCAGTCATTTCAATCCAAGGCTTATGATAAGCCTCAACCTGAGATTTCGTATATGCGCCACCCCAAGATACGACCGTGATCGAACCCGCAGTAGCGGCAACAGCGCCAACAGCCACAAGGGCGGTTGCACTGATAAGAACATTTTTGAGCTTCATTAAGCTTCTCCCTGATTTACCCGTTATGATAGGCCGCGCGATGGGTATGCTCACACGGCTATTAGGGTTGCTGTGCGTTGACGCAGCAACACGAATTCTTACGCGTCGAGTGCCCGACAGTCTTCGGTTTGCCAGCTAACGATGGTTTTTTCGCCAACCACTAGATGCTTGTGGCCCGAAGCATTCGGCACCTTGACGATGAAATCATCATGGCCCGAAACTGTCATCCGGCAACGAATATGATCGCCGAGATATATCAACTCTTTAACAAGCGCTTCCGTGGTATTTGGTGCCGAAGCATCCAGAAATACCCGTTCGGGGCGAATGGAAAGCATGGTGCGGTCGCCAACACCACCACAATTCACAGCCAAGGCGCGTGATGTCATTCCGCCATCAAGGTCAACGATTACGTTGCCGCCTTCAATGCCTTTCACTGTGCCTTCAAGCTTGTTGTTTTCCCCGATAAACTGCGCAACGAATGCGTTTTCGGGGCGCTCATAAAGGTCGTCAGGTGGCGCAAGTTGCTGAATAACACCGTCATCAAACACGGCAACCCTGTCAGACATGGTTAACGCTTCGGACTGATCGTGGGTCACATAAACGACCGTGATGCCCAATTGTTCGTGGATGTGCTTGATCTCGTACTGCATGTGCTCGCGAAGTTGTTTATCGAGCGCACCGAGCGGTTCGTCCATCAACACTAGTTCCGCATCAAACACCAATGCGCGCGCCAGAGCGATACGTTGTTGCTGGCCGCCAGATAATTGCGCTGGACGCCGACCGGCGAAATCACCCATCTGAACCATTTCCAACGCACGTTTAACTTTTGCTTCACGCTCGGACTTGCCCATCTTACGAACTTCAAGCGGGAACGCTAAATTTTCCCCAACCGTCATATGTGGGAACAAGGCATAGTTCTGAAACACCATGCCGATACCGCGCTTGTGCGGCGGGATATTGTTGATGGGCTTACCGCCCAGCAATATGTCCCCGTGTGTCGCAACCTCGAAACCTGCGAGCATCATGAGGCAAGTGGTCTTGCCGGAACCCGAGGGTCCAAGCATGGTCACAAACTCGCCTTTTGCAATCTGAAGGTTAAGATCTTTGACGACTAAAATTTCGCCGTCGTAACTTTTTTGAACGTGGTCAAACGCCACGAATACATCTTCCGGATTACCCAATGACAATAAACTCTCCAACCAACCCCGTTAAAACAATGCGCTAACGCGCTGCGATCTTCGCCGCTGAATGCCGAACCTAACAGGGAAAATCGATTCTTGGCAATGGGGTGCGGCGTAATAAATCCGTTAGCGACACCGCCTTATGGCTTGACTATTTGCAAAATATGGTCGTTTCGAGGCTAGATTAACGCATTCTTCACGTCTAATCTTCAAGTTAAGCGCGGGCGATGGCGTCGCCCAAGGCAATGCCTTGCTCGCGGGTAACCGCTCAAGTCCTGAACGCCCGGGCCTTATTTCGAGGTTCAACAAATGACCCATCCAAGACCAGAAACTTTCGTCCTGCATAACGGCGACAAAGCCCCGTTGCCCTTCACTCTTTCAGAATATGACGCGCGGCTTGCCAAACTTAGGGCCGAGATGGCCGCCCGTGATATCGACGTGGTCCTTCTGACATCAATGCAAAACATCGCCTACTACTCGGGTTTTTTGTATTGCAGCTTCGGTCGACCTTACGCCTGCGTAGTGACTCAGGACAATTCCACTACAGTTTCAGCCAATATCGATGGCGGGCAACCGTGGCGTCGATCGGCGCATGACAATGTCATTTATACCGATTGGAAGCGCGATAATTATTGGCGCGCGGTGCGTGATCTAGTTGGTAATGCTGGCCGGTTGGGTGTTGAAGGGGATCACCTGACGCTATTGCAACGCGACAAGCTCTCGGAGTTTCTTGGCACAGTTGAGGTGGTGGACATTGGCCCCGCAACCATGACTCAGCGCATGATTAAATCGAAGGCGGAGATCGCGTTGATCAAAGAATCCGCCCGCATTGCAGATGTTGGTGGGGCCGCGGTGGTTGCCGCCGTTGCTGAAGGTGTGCGCGAAATAGACGTAGCCATGGCTGGCCGCGACGCAATGGAACTGGAAATCGCGCGATCTTTCCCCGATTCCGAGATTCGAGACAGTTGGGTATGGTTTCAGGGCGGGTTGAACACCGACGGAGCACACAATCCGGTGACCACGCGAAAGCTTCAGATGGGGGACATTCTCAGCCTCAACACGTTCCCGATGATTAGCGGTTATTACACCGCTTTGGAACGCACCTTATGGCTGGGCGAACCCGACAAACGCAGTCTGGAGATTTGGGAAGCAAACGTCGAAGCACACGAACTTGGCCTGTCGATCATCAAAGAGGGTGCGATGTGTTCGGATATCTGCACGGAGATAAACCAGTTTTTCGCGAGCCGCGATCTGCTGCAATATCGCAGTTTCGGCTACGGCCATAGCTTCGGTGTGTTATCGCATTACTATGGCCGAGAAGCGGGCCTAGAGTTGCGCGAGGACATACACACAGTATTGGAACCAGGAATGGTGATCTCCATGGAGCCGATGCTGACGATACCTGAAGGCGTAGTCGGTGCCGGGGGTTACCGTGAGCACGACATCGTCATTATCGAGGATGACGGCCCCGTAAATATCACCGGTTTCCCTTACGGTCCGGAGCACAATATTATCTGAAGTAAGGCAAGAGGAACCTGTTAGACCAAAAACTTCGGATCGGGCCAAAGGTTCGATCCCGCACCTCACATAACCAGATCCGCTTTTGGGGGCATTCCTTACGGGATGCCTCTTAATCGGATTGAGTATGTCTTCCTGCTGATACGCACCAAACCCGCTATTCCCATGGCGGGATGTAAAACGAAGCTTTTATCCTGTCCATGACAACGGTGGTTTTGAAGCCTTTGATGTCGGAGTTATCATAGAGAAAGTTACGGGTGAATGCTTCGTATTCCTCCATATCTTTAGCGCTGACGATAAGGATAAAATCATTGTCACCTGTCACGTAGTAAGCGCTCATCACCACAGGCTCACGCTGCACGGATTTCTTGAAATGATCAATAATGTCCGAGCGTTCGCGTTCTAGCGTGACGGCGATCATCATTGTCAGCGAACGCCCGAGTGCAGCGCTTGACACAACGGCGATGTCGGCCTCGATGACTTTTTCGTTGCGTAGCCTGTTTAGGCGTCGCTGTATCGATGTGGGCGAAAGACCGATTATTTCGGATAGACGGGTCGAAGTAAGTTGGTTATTTTGTTGCACCTCATGGAGGATTTTCCGGTCTAAGGCGTCTAAGGTGCTCATATTACCTGTTCTTTCCATAAACTTGCATCTTTTATGCAAAATTGTCTGATACTTGCATGTTTTCGGGCTTTCAAATTGATACAGTAGAAACTTGGCCATAGCCACCTGATTTACTGAAGAATACGATGTAGGCTGACAGCGGCAGGCTTGCCCAAAATACCGAAGGCTCGGAGATCGCAAGATGAACACTTCAAACCTACCATTCACACTTTTGGAATATGAATCCCGGATCGCCAAGGTACGCACGGCGATGGAGGTGTTGGGTTGTGATGTGTTGCTGGTTACCGACCCTGCCAGCATGGCGTGGCTGACAGGATATGACGGTTGGTCATTTTATGTGCATCAGGCAGTAATCGTCGGCCCTTCCGGCGCGCCGCTTTGGTGGGGGCGCGCGATGGATGCGCTAGGGGCTAAACGTACCGTCTATATGGCCGATGGTAATATCTTTGGTTACGAAGACGCCTTTGTGCAGAACCCTGAAAAGCACCCGATGGAAGATTTGGCTCGGCTTGTTAAGGCGCAAGGTTGGGCGGGTTCGCGCATTGGGGTGGAGATGGATAACTATTACTTCACCGCAGCGGCCTATCTTTCACTTTTGCAAGAGCTGCCCGATGCCAAATGGGTTAACGCGAACGTGTTGGTAAACTGGCAACGCGCGATCAAAAGCGAAGCCGAGATCGAATATATGCGTCGTGCGGCCAAGATCGTCGAAAATATGCACACCACTATTTTGGAGCGTGCAGAACCGGGGATGAGGAAAAATGAGCTTATCGCGGATATTTGCCACGCGGCCATTATGGGCGCCGATGGCCATTGGGGGGATTACCCGTCGATTGTGCCGCTGGCCCCGTCAGGCAAAGATGCCACGGCACCCCATTTGACATGGGACGACAGCGCTTTGCAAAAGGGCGAGGCGACTTTCTTCGAAATTGCGGGTGTCTACCGCCGTTATCACGCGCCGCAATCACGCACTTTGTTCTTCGGGGAACCGCCCACGAAGTACCGAGCAGCCGAAGCAGCAGTGCTTGAAGCCGTGGCGGCCGGAATGGCGCAGGCCAAACCCGGTAATTTCGCCGAAGATATCGCCAACGCATTTAACGCCACGTTGAATAGGTTGGGCTTTGAGAAAGACAGCCGATGTGGCTACTCGATTGGATTATCCTACCCACCGGATTGGGGCGAACATACCTATTCACTGCGCCGTGATGACAGAACAATGTTGGAGCCGGGAATGACATTTCATTTCATGCCCGCGCTCTGGCTGGACGACGGTGGAATTGAAATAACCGAACCCGTTTTGATCACAGAGACTGGCGCAGAAAACTTGTGTTCAACCCCAAGTGGGTTGGTGGTGAAAGGATAGCCAATGCGAGAATCTTCTATAACTCCGACGATTGACCTAAGTGTGGATGGTGTTTCGCATGGATTCTTGCGCCTGCCACATAGTCGCAATGACAGCGCTTGGGGATCGGTGATGATCCCGATCACCGTTGCAAAAAACGGTGACGGCCCGACAGCATTGTTAACTGGCGCCAATCATGGTGACGAATACGAAGGCCCGCTGGCGCTTGTCGAATTGGCCGCGAATATTGACGCCGCGAGTCTAACGGGGCGGGTGATTATCATCCCGTTTATGAACATGCCCGCTTTCAGCGAAGGAACAAGGACGTCGCCTGTCGATTCAGGCAACATGAACCGCGTGTTTCCGGGGCGCCCTGATGGCACACTTACCGAAAAGATCGCTGACTATTTTCAACGCTATTTGCTGCCGATGGCCGACATCGTGCTGGATTTCCACTCGGGCGGTAAAACCCTCGATTTTCTGCCGTTTGCAGCCTCACATGTGTTGGAAGACAAAGAGCAGGAAGCGCGTTGTAGTGCCGCGCGTGATGCCTTTAACGCGCCGTTTGCCCTGCAAATGTTGGAAATAGACAGTGTCGGGATGTATGACAATGCAGCCGAGGCCATGGGCAAAACATTCGTCACCACCGAGCTGGCCGGAGCTGGAACTAGCACGCCTGAAACTGTGGCAATCGCGCGCAAAGGTCTGCGTAATCTGTTGATTCACGCAGGGATTATGCAAGGCGAAATGGAAATGACCCACAGTCAGCACCTGATCCAAGATGACGACAACTGTTTTCACTTTTCACCAACTGGCGGCATGATTGAATACACCAAAATCCTTGGCGACCCCGTCCAAAAAGGCGACGTGCTGGCACGCATTTGGGACCCAACACGCACAGGTGTCGATCCTCTGGAAATTCACTCGAAAATGGACGGTCTGCTGGCTGTCCGACACACTTATGGCTTGATTCAGTCCGGCGATTGTCTGGCTGTTCTGGCGCAAGAAGACAAAAGGTAAAACAACATGCTAACTAATGACGAACTTGCAAAATGGGACCGCGAAAACTTTTTCCACCCTTCAACCCATCTTGCCCAACACGCGCGCGGCGACACGCCAACACGCGTGATCAAAGGTGGAGAAGGCGTGTATATTTTTGATCGCGATGACCGCAAAATGCTGGATGCCTTTGCCGGACTTTACTGCGTGAACATTGGCTATGGCCGCACAGAAATCGCCGAAGCCATTTCGAAACAGGCGCATGAACTGGCCTATTACCACTCCTACGTGGGGCACGGAACCGAAGCCTCCATCACACTTTCGAAAATGATTTTGGATCGTGCGCCGGCTAATATGTCCAAGGTCTATTATGGTCAAAGCGGCTCGGATGCTAACGAGACCAACATCAAGCTGATCTGGTATTACAACAACATACTTGGCCGCCCGCAAAAGAAAAAGATAATCTCGCGCTGGCGTGGTTATCACGGGTCCGGTTTGATGACTGGTTCGCTCACAGGGCTTGAACTGTTTCACAACAAATTTGACCTGCCCCTGACACAGGTTATTCACACCGAGGCCCCTTACTACCTACGGGGTGCCGCCGCCGGTATGTCTGAAGAAGAGTTTTCAGCCGATTGCGCCGCCAAGCTAGAAGAAATGATCCTGAACGAAGGGCCGGATACCATTGCGGCGTTCATCGGAGAACCGGTGCTCGGCACTGGCGGCATCGTGCCTCCTCCAACAGGTTATTGGCCTGCTATTCAGGCCGTACTAAAGAAATACGACATCCTGCTTATTGCAGACGAGGTGGTCACGGGTTTCGGGCGGCTTGGTTCCATGTTTGGATCTGACCATTACGGGATCGAAGCTGATATTATTACAATTGCCAAAGGGCTGACCTCCGCTTATGCGCCGCTTTCTGGTTCGATCGTGTCCGACAAAATGTGGAAAGTTCTGGAGCAAGGCACTGATGAAAACGGACCGATTGGCCATGGCTGGACTTACTCTGCACACCCGATCGGGGCGGCGGCCGGCGTTGCCAACCTGAAATTGATTGATGAAATGGGTATTGTGAAGAATTCCGCTACAACAGGAGCCTATTTACTTAACGAACTGAAGGCGGCTTTTTCTGATCACCCAAACGTTGTTGAAGTACGTGGCGAAGGACTGATGTGCGCTGTTGAGTTTGCAAAAACAAAATCACCAGTGGGTTTCTTTGATCCAGCCCAAAAAATCGGTTATGCAATCTCGACTGCAATGGCATCGCGTGATGTGATTGCCCGTGCTATGCCCCAAGGTGATATCATCGGCTTTGCCCCACCACTTTGCATTACGCCGGAAGAAGTGGACCATGTTATATCAGTTGCTAAAGAGGCCGTGACCGAAGTGCTTGGATAACGGCACGCTAAGTGGAAGAGCTTTTTGTATTGAGCTCGCAAACTATCGATGAAAAACCTATGCGCCCTTGGCCAGCCCCGATCACTGCCCAGTGTGGTGCCTAATGAAAATCGCGGCTGGGAAATAGCCGTTTTGCTTGTTCGCGCGGATGCCTCGCACGCGGAGGATATCGGGGTGGGCGTGGTGCATCGTCGGCTTGAGGTTGGGTGATCCCGATTGCTTCGTCCATTGGATGTCCAAGGTCGCTTAGGCGATGCGACATATCTTCGATATGCTGGGCAATCAGGTGCACCACAATCCCTTCACGTTGCAGATAGCCCGTAACACGCAAAAGCCGTCCTCCCATAACGGTGCGGCGAAATTGTTCATAAACCGTGCGCCAAACCACCACGTTGGAAACTCCGGTTTCATCCTCAAGCGTGAGGAACACCACGCCTGAGGCAGTACCCGGGCGTTGACGGGTGATCACAAGACCACAGACGATGGTGCGTCCAAGGGGCGCGGTGGCAAGGGCCACATGAGGGGTGAGATTCGGCATATTGGGGCGCAGCAGTTCCATTGGGTGGGCGCGCAAAGACAGGCGCATGGCCACATAATCTTCTACCACTTCTTCACCCAAATGCATGGTTGGTAAATCAACGCTAGGCTCGTTGATACCTTCCCCCTCAATTGGGTCATTGAACAACGGCAGAGGCTGTTGCCCCCGGATCGCTTTTACATGCCATAATGCATTACGTCGCCCTAGGCTCATATCAGAAAACGCATCCGCCTCGGCAAGGCGTTCCAACACGCTTGGCCCGATGCCAGCGCGCACCCATAAGCTTTCGGGGTCAAGGTATCCATTGCCTCGGGCAGCCACGATCCAACCGGCATCTTCCTCTTTGAACCCTTTGATTTGGCGAAAGCCAAGACGCAGAGCCAAGTTGCCGTCAGCTCGGTGTTCTAGCGTATTGTCCCATATGCTATTGTTAACGCAAATCGGCCGCACTTCTACATGGTGCTCGCGTGCATCACGTACAATTTGGGCTGGGGCATAAAACCCCATTGGTTGGGAATTGAGCAATCCGCAGGCAAAAACCGCAGGGTGATGGCATTTTAACCATGCCGAGACATAGGCAAGCAAAGCAAAGGCAGCGGCATGGCTTTCGGGAAATCCATAATCGGCAAAACCTTCGATTTGAGAAAAGCACTTTTCAGCAATATCTAGGCTATATCCGTTGCCCAGCATACCGTTGATAAATTGTTCACGATGCGCGCCGATAGTGCCCATACGACGAAAGGAGGCAAGGGAACGCCGTAAATGATCGGCGTCTTCGGCGGAATACCCGGCACCGACAACTGCGATCTGCATTGCCTGTTCCTGGAATAGTGGTACGCCGAGTGTTTTACGGGTCACCTCGGCAAGGGCTGGACCAAAAGGTTCCGGTTCTTCAAACCCTTGTCGTCTTCGAATATAGGGCTGCACCATGCCGCCTTGAATTGGCCCGGGGCGTACAATGGCGACTTCGATCACCAAGTCGTAGAATTCACGGGGTTTCATGCGGGGTAAAAAGTTCAACTGTGCGCGGCTTTCTACCTGAAACACTCCGACGGCATCGGCAACACAAAGCATGTCGTATGTAGGTTTGTCGGCTTGGGGAACATTGGCGATGGTTAGCGCCTGCCCGTTATGTTTCGCGATTAGATCGAAACATTTGCGAATACATGTGAGCATTCCAAGGCTAAGAATGTCGACCTTAAGGATACCAAGAGCGTCGATATCATCCTTGTCCCATTCTATCACGGTACGATCTTCCATTGCCGCATTCGAAATTGGGCAAAGCTCATCCAGTCGCCCCTTTGTGATGATAAACCCGCCCACATGCTGTGATAGATGGCGCGGAAATCCGATGATTTCACCGATCAGACGAATGGTTTGTGCAAGACGTTCATCCGCTGGATCAAGTCCTAGTTCGCGGATGCGCTCGGGGTCCGCGCCACCATTGGACATGCCCCAGATTTGACCAGATAGATTGGCGGTGACGTCTTGGCTTAGCCCCATGACTTTACCCACCTCCCGAATAGCGGCGCGGGAACGGAAATGGATTACTGTGGCACATAGCCCGGCACGGTGTCGGCCATATTTTTCATAGATATGTTGGATTACCTCCTCGCGTCGTTCATGTTCAAAATCAACATCTATATCGGGTGGTTCACCACGATGTTCAGACACAAAACGCTCGACAACCATAGTGATCGTCTCGGGGCTGACATCGGTGATCCCCAGCAGATAACACAGGATCGAATTGGCGGCTGATCCGCGCCCTTGGCAGAGTATTCCTTTGCTGCGCGCAAATTGCACAATGTCATGTACGGTGAGGAAGTAAGCTGGGAATTCCAGCTTTTCGATAAGAGCCAGTTCCTTTTTCACTTGGGCGCGGGCCTTATCAGTCGCGCCATCGGGATAGCGACGCTTGAGACCTTCATAAGCAAGGCGCGTAAGGCGTTCTTGGGGGGATTCTTCGACAGAGATTTCGTCAGGATATTCGTAAGACAATTCGCTGAGGCAAAATCCACAGCGTGCAGTAATCTCAAGCGTACGCCGTATTGCAGCGGGATGATCGCGAAACATTCGTGCCATATCTGCCATGCCTTTGAGGCGATGCTCGCCATTGGGCAGGGCGCGAGTCCCGATTTGGTCAATGGTGATATGTTCACGCATACAGGTCAGCACATCAGCCAATTGACGGCGGCTCGCATGATGCATCAAAGCATCCCCGATGGCGACCATGGGGGCGGATGTGCGCTGGGCCAAATGTGCACACGCTGTTAGGTAAGCCTGATCTTGCCCGTTATATTTAGGCGCTGCGCCGAAAAATATATACCCTGGATAGCGGCGCACTGCGGCTTGGATATGTTTTTTCACGAGTTTGGATTTGATGTTTTCTCGGGGCATCGCAATCAATATGATCCCGGCGCAACCTTCCAAAATATCGGCCATCTCGAGATGGCAATCACCCTTTTCTGCACGCCGTTTCCCAAGGGTCAAAAGGCGCGAAAGGCGGGCATAGGCGGGGCGATCTTGGGGGAGTGCGATCCAATCAACAGGGCTATCACGTAGGACAAGACGACAACCAACGATCAACTTGAGAAGACAGGCCGTTTCGGGGCGAGCCATTTCTAGCGGGGTGCCAACCTGCTGACGACTACTGGAATCCATCTGTTGGCTGGAACGAACCTTGATGCTTTCTGTTGTCTTACGTTTAAGTTCTTTTAGCGCAGAATAGGCACGCACTACACCTGCCAAAGAATTACGATCAGTGATGGCGATTGCTGATAGACCAAGCTCCGCAGCCCGCAAAACCAATTCTTCGGGATGGGATGCACCCGTAAGGAAAGTGAAATTCGAGGTGACACAAAGTTCAGCATATCCATGTGTGGCTGAATTTGTTCGCATGCGTTCGCGGCTAACGGTTTCTACCGGGCGGTGTTCATGGCTGGTATCGATCACGCGAACTCCCCCTGCACATACCAATTTGGGGACTGAGGCATATAAAATAACCAAAGCCGCCGCCCCTCTTTGGTGTCAATTTTCCAGTAATCACGCAGGCCTGAACGCCAATTCTCATCAGCCATCCACCACTCGGGGGCGATACGCTCCGGTCCAGTGGCGCGGCCTATGGTAAAGGGCATGCGCCGCCAGTGAAAATGAGTGGGAGGGCGAGAGTTGTGTCCTATGATTGGTTCGGGCGGGAACAAGCACAAGGGGCGCGCATGTTGCGTGGCCCAAGCACCTTCGGGACGAGAATAAGCCGCAGGTGAAACAATGAAACTACGCTCTGGTATATGGCTGTCTGCAGGCAAAAACCGCTGCACATTTTCCAGCCCGATGCGCACACCAATGCGGGTGATAAGATCACCAAGTTTATCATCGTGCGCGTTCTTGATGTGGCTGATCTGTTGGGCGGGGAGTGCTTCTGTCTGGGCGGCCAAAAGGCGTATCTGGTCGATACCAAAGCCCGCATCCACGCCGTCTACTCCGCGTTCAAACAAGGGTAAAATACGCGACACATCTCGCAAAGGTTGAGCAAGGCGAAGCTCGACATGCTGGCTGCCTTGATCGACACGGCGCAGGGTTAGCTGCAATATACGCGCACCTTTCTCGTTCGCTTTGAGTTTGGCACACAGGCGCGTCAACAAGCGCTCGGCCCCTGCCATCACGTCATCTTTGAGGCCAATCGGATCGGGTAACGTCATTTGAACGCCGTAATGTGGTGCATCAGGGAGGGGCGATATTTCTTCGGAACGCTCCCCCAAAGCCTGATCTAGACGCAACAACACTTCCATACCAAACCGGCGCGAAATTGTGGCGCGCGGCAGAGCGATAAGATCAGCAATATTGCGCAGACCAAGGCGCTGAAGGGTGGTGCATGTTTTAACGTCAAGACGTAACGCCGCAATTGGTAGAGCGGCAAGGCGGCGTTCAGTGGCAATCCCGCCCTCGCCAAAATGGGCCATCGCCCATGCCGCACCACGCGTATCCCCCAACCCTACCCGCACTCCAATTCCGGAGCGAACAAGGCGCAGGCGCATATCATCCAACATGGCCTCTTCACCACCAAACAGATGCGCTGACCCCGCGATATTGAGCGCCAACCCATCGCAACCCTCAAGCCCAACCCAAGGACAATAACGCTTACTCCACCGCGCCAAAGTATGCAGGAATTGCGTATCTGCTTTTAGATCGGCGGGGCGGCTTTGTAGATCACGGCAAAAGGCGCGAGCATCCGAAAAACCCATACCGCGATGCAGACCCGCCTTTTCGGCCTCGGCGTTCAAACAATAGATACGGTCGGTATTTTGCTGGTGGTGAGTAAGAACAAAGGGAGTATCAATAGGGCGTGCACGCAGAACCCTCTCGCTGGGCAGCCTTTCAAACCACAATGACACGACGCGTTTCTGCATCCCATCTCACATTCCATGCATTTAATGTTCCTGATTTGTTCTTAATAATTTCCCAACGCTGAAGAGTCGAGTCCCCCCCGCCAAAATTTGCGTCAAAAAGAGGAGCGCAGCGCCAACGACTCTCTGCGGCATTGTTGCCCATACCTTCCGGAATGATACACAGACCTGTTGAACGCCCCCTCTCGGCCGCCAACTGAAGCCGCCGCCCCGCGATGAAACTTAGAGGTTTTGTCAGTTCAATGATTGTTATGCGTACCGCACCAGAACGCAGGCTTTCCTCAGCAACAGCCATCCCTTCATTCTGATCTTTGACTTTAGACGTCAGCAGATTTCGTGGATCCATATAGGCACAAAACCCTGATGGGTTGATCTGCTCGGCGCGCCAGTTTTCTGAAATCCACATTACAGAACCCTCTGCCTGTTCTGCCGATGCAAAAGCTAACGACAGCGCACTCGGGCCGCAAACCTCGTGGGCGCGGGATTCTTTGAGCGGGAAGTAAGTGGATAGATCAAGCATCGTAGGATTATACACAATGCGGGGCAAAGTTAAATATTGTAGATTTGAGTGCCCGCTATAGAAGGCTGTGAGGTATCTTGCCAGACTACCAGCCTCGCTTGGACATCTCGTTCATAACGGCAGTCACAGAATCCAACGTGCCGACTGTTTGACGTCGGCACTAGTGGAAAGGAGTTTCAGACACCCAATGCCGTTTCTTTTGAACATGGCAAAGCCGTAAATAGATTATCACCGACACGTCCCAAATAACTACATCCCATTGACCAGCAAATTCTGTTTTTACCAACCTACCAAGGCATTTGAAAATTTGATGAAATCGGCAGGTACAACAACATCACGTCCAAAACAAACCGGCTTCGGCATACGTTTTTAGAAATTCTTGCGCAGCAATACAGTGACTTACGAAGCAACCCATTTCTGCATCGGAGATTCAGCGGTCATAGAGTCGCCTTCCCTGAGGACGACCGCAACCCACAAAATCTTCAAGCAAGCTGGCGTACCACGCGTTGTCTTCGCCTCCACGTGCAGCGTATATGGAGCATCCAGTGATAGCAGACTCGATGAATTCAGCCCTCCCTCGCCAATAACTCCGTATGGAGAAGCAAAGCGAAAGGCAGAGCTCGGTTTGTTATCTTTACGAAGCCCCGGTTTTGATGTCGCAATATTGCGAGGTGCAACTGCATACGGATTCTCTGCGTGCCCAAGAAGTGATTTATTGCTCAATGAATTTTCCGCCATGGCAGCACTTGGTCGTCCACTCGAATTGGCGTCCGATGGGGCAAGCTGGCGGCCTTTCATGCCCGTCGATTTATTCGCG
>CALCGO010000055.1 GCA_937901055.1 uncultured Rhodobacterales bacterium | reverse complement strand
TGGGTTACCTGCAAAAGCGACCGAGAAACACATTCCGTGGGCTACTTATACAGACCCTGAAATCGCACAAATCGGTATGACCGAAGCGCAAGCCGTTGAGGCGTATGGCGATAAGGTTGAAGTGCTGCGGTTTGAATATGCCGAAAACGATCGTGCCCGCGCAGAGCGTAATACCAAGGGGTTAATCAAGGTGATGGTGCTGAAGGGCAAGCCGATTGGTGCGTCGATTGTCGGTGCTCAAGCTGGCGAGCTGATCCAGACGTGGGCGCTGGTGATTGCCAACGGCCTGAAAATCGGGGCGGTGGCGGCGATGGTCGCGCCTTATCCGACTTTGGGCGAGATCAACAAGCGCGTGGCAGGGCAATATTATACGCCGCGCCTGTTTGAAAGTGCGCGTGTGAAACGGATTGTGAGGTTCGTGCAAAGGTTTCTTTGAGGTGCGGTGTCGCCTGTTAGCTTGTGAGCGCGCGAAGTTATGCATAGAGTTTGCCCCAACCAACAAAACAATCGGGACGTAGATGTTTTTCAAAACCTTGTCAGGTCGATTCCTACTGCTCAGCTTCCTGTTTGTGATGGTGGCAGAGGTGTTGTTGTTTGTGCCCTCGGTATCAAACTTCCGGTTAGGATACCTGCAAGATCGACTGGAATTGGCGCAGTTGGCAACCTTGGCATTGTTGGCGACGCCAGATGATATGGTCGCGCCGGAATTGGCAGATGAACTGTTGAAAAACGCCGAAGTTCTAAACATCGTTCTACGACGAGACGCGGTCCGCGAACTGGTTCTGGCAATGCCGATGTCAAAACCGATCAGTCAGACGTTTGATCTGCGCGATCCTGGTTTCTTTGGGCCAATCAAAGATTCGCTGATTTGTGCATTCGGGGAACCGGGGAATGTGATCCGGGTTATCGGGCAGCCGGTGAAGGATGCCGGAATACAGATCGAAATCGTGATGAACGAAGCACCTGTAAAAGCCGCGATGCTGGAATATAGTCGTAATGTGTTCTTCTTGTCGTTGGTGGTGTCGCTGGTTACCGGAGGTTTGCTGTTTTTGTCGCTTCAGGCGTTGATTACGCGGCCAATCACCAAAGTGATTTCTTCGATGTCGCAATTCCGGAATAACCCCGAGGATGCTAGCAATGTTATCAAACCTGACGCCTCGATTTCCGAGCTGCGTGAGGCGGAAACGGCGTTGCATGACATGCAGCTGCAACTGATCGCTTCGTTGCGCCAGAAGGAACGGTTGGCGTCGTTGGGCGGTGCTGTATCCAAGGTTAGCCATGATTTGCGCAACATCCTGACGACGACGCAGATTTTGGCGGACCGGTTGGAGATGAGCGAAGATCCGAAAGTGCAAAAGATGGCGCCGAAGCTGCTGAACTCGCTTTCGCGGGGCATTAACCTTTGTGAACGCACATTAACATTTGGCAAGGCAGATGAGCCGGAGCCTGAGATACGTTCTGTCGGGTTGAAAGCGATTGTCGATGACGTGATTGAAAACGACGCACTTAGGGAAACCGAGAACGTGCAACTGATATCGACGGTGGCACATGACACGCAAATCTCGGCGGATCCCGAACAGATGTTCAGGGTTTTGACCAACCTTATTCGAAATGCACGACAAGCGATTGAGGGCACGGGGAAGCTGGGAATCGTAAGTATCTCCGCTGATCTGCGCGGCGGCGGTGCTGATATTATTGTGCGTGATACCGGCCCCGGATTACCCGAAAAAGCGCGAGAGTTTTTGTTTCAACCGTTCCAAGGTGGGGCGCGGCGTGGAGGTACAGGTTTGGGGCTCGCGATTGCGGCGGAACTTGTGCGTGGACACGGCGGAATACTGGAATTGGTCGAGACTTCCGAGGCTGGCACATCGTTTCGGATATTCTTACCGGACGGCGAAAAATAATTGCTGAAATTTCGGCATTTTGTCTCTTGCAAAGGTGGGCGGGCAACGCTAAACCGCCCCTCACGCACCCGTAGCTCAGCTGGATAGAGTACCTGACTACGAATCAGGGGGTCGCACGTTCGAATCGTGCCGGGTGCACCATTAACCTTCTTTTGAAGCCAAATTATTGAGCTTTTCCGGGCGCGCTTGTTGCGAACGGAGTTCGCTGCCTCTTGTGACCATTGCCTCAACTGTAGAAATTCGCTGCATTAAAGCTGTTGATCGAGGTCGAGTCGGTTTCACCGCCGGAATAGCGCAAATTGATTGCGAGCATGCGTTTACCGTCGTCGTCGTGTCATCAGATCGCTTTGCATACTGAGGACTGGCTCGTTGTGTTGATTGAGCAATTCAAAATGGATTCGAATAAAACCAATACTGTTCTTGCGTTTATGTGGAAACTTATCAGCAATGGTTGCAACAGTCATTAGCTGGTCGCCTGGTCGACCGGGGCGAAGCCAGCGAAGGTGTTCAACACCCGGAGCACCCAAACTGACATGGCCGTCGCCGAAAATGCCGCTATCAATGAATAACCGAAAACAAAGTGAGGCCATGTGCCAACCACTAGCGATCAGCCCGCCGTATATTGTGTTCGCCGCCTCGACCGGATCAAGGTGGAAGGGTTGGGGATCGAAACGGCCCGCGAAATCCACTATTTCGTCCTCAGTCACAAGGTGTGTGGGCGAGCGATAAACTGTGCCAACTTCAAAATCTTCCCAAGTCAATCGTTCAGCCATTTGTTACATCCCTCAATTGCAAACGATTGCCGTAAAAATAGGGCTAGGCCCTGTGGCATTTCCGTTTGCAGCATACGCTTCCGAACGGCCTTAAGGCGACCCGTTTCATGCGCGTTTGAGAGCAGAGGTGGTGATCGCGTGGTACGGACTACCGTTCGGCGATTTCCACGACCAACTTCTGTGCATACGGCGCTTCGGGGGTGCAGATAATGCTGGGCCATTCCGGCCGGTTCAGACTGTCAGGGAACTGCTGCGCTTCGAGACAAACTCCCGCGAACGGGCCGTAACTCGCTCCGTTCAAGCCTGTGACAGGAATGTGCATATCCGGCGCGTTAAACAATTGCAGTCCGGGTTCATCGGTCCAAAGCTTAAGCTCCAGATTGCTTTGCGGTGAATAGACCGTCGCAGCAGGTTGGTTCTTGTCGCGCGCAGGGTCCAAAACAAGGTTGTGATCTACGCCATTCTGCCCGGCGTCCGTTGCGTTGAAGCTGGTTGGTTGAGTGAAGTCAAATCGCGTTTCCTCTACCGACAGGATTTCACCAGTCGGAATTTGCGTGGCGTCAACGGGCGTATACGAATGCGCGGCAATCTGAATTAGATGGTCACGTACATTTCCTGCACCATTCAGGTTATAATAGCTGTGTTGTGCCAGATTTATCGGGGTTGGCGCGCTGGGAACACCCTGCATTTCACAGGTAAGGCGGGAGCCTTGCAGGCGGTAAATAACGGTGAAGTCTACGGCGGCAGGATATCCTTCTTCGCCATCCGAGCTATGATACGTCAGCTTCACCGAGTTCGACGAGGCGTCGGTTTCAAGTTCCCAAATTCGACGACCTAGCCCGGCGATACCACCGTGAAGATGG
>CALCGO010000054.1 GCA_937901055.1 uncultured Rhodobacterales bacterium | reverse complement strand
AATGTATCCGTCATCCGAGAGTTTATGGCCAACGCCAGAATGAACGACGATGAAGTTATGGGTGTCGGGTAGCGGAGCAATCTTGGACTCCATCTTCCGGGTGTCCAAGAATACGGCCTTCCCAGGATCACCTACAGACACTGAGAACTGGTCCATGATCCCACAAGGTACACCTACGAATTCATTTTCGGCCCTGCGGGCAAGGAGAGCGATTTCAGTAGGTGATAATTCAAGTCCAAGTAGCGTCGTTAAGGCGCGAATTGTAGCGACTTCGAGGGCGGCTGAACTAGACAGCCCCGATCCAACCGGAAGGTCAGTTGAGATGGATACGCGAATTCCAGCGTCGGGAGTCTTCCCGTCAAGGACGACCATTATGCTTCCCAGAACATAGTCGGTCCAAGAGCCGTTCGGCGCGTCGTCCAGTTGCCGTGTTTCGACACCTTCAAATGAGGTGCTCGACGCAACTAGAGTTCCGGGCTCACCACCAAAATCGATAGCAACTGCCGTTCCAAGCGAGAGTGGCATTGGGAGAACATATCCACCGTTATAGTCAGTATGCTCGCCAAGCAGATTTACGCGTCCGGGCGCATAGGCTGATGCTTTTGGGACGGAACCGAAGGACTTGGAAAAATCTTCGATGACACCTTTGATCAATGTTAGGTTCGACATTTCATTGGTCTCCGGATTTATTTTTGTAATGGGTTTCGCTCAGCACACGTAGCTGGGCTGCCGCCGTTTCGGCAGTCAGATCGCGCTGTGCTTCAGCGAGCATTTCGTAGCCGACCATGAATTTGCGAACGGTCGCTGATCGCAAGAGGGGAGGGTAGAAGTGTGCGTGCAACTGCCAATGATCGTTATTGGCCGAATTGTATGGAGCGCCATGCCAACCCATCGTGTAGGGAAATTCTGTCTCAAACAGGTTGTCGTACTTAGTGCACAGCGTTTTTAGAATTTCGGCCAAGCTGCGGCGCTCTGCAAATGTAAGGTCGTTTAACCGGGTCACGTGGCGACGCGGCAGCAACAATGTCTCAAAAGGCCATGTCGCCCAATACGGCACGACAACAACCCAGTGTTTATTGATTGCTACGATGCGCTCGTCTTTGCGTTCTTCGAGCGCGGCATATGAGACAAGAAGGTTTGTTCCTGTCTTTTTGAGATATTCGAGCTGAGATTTATCCTCTTGAGCCACTTCACTGGGTAGAAAATTTGAAGCCCAAATTTGACCGTGAGGATGCGGATTGGAGCACCCCATGACCGCGCCCTTGTTTTCAAAAACGGCCACCCACTGATGGGTTTTTCCAAGTTCCTCCGTCTGATCGACCCAAAGATCAACAACGCGGCGAACGTCTGACACTTCCATTTCGGGTAGCGTCAGATCATGGCGTTCAGAAAAGCAAATGACTCTCGCTGTGCCAGAGACAGGTTCAGCTTGGAGCAATGGATGCTGCGTATCAACTGCTTCAGTTGTTTCTGAAAGCAATGCAGGGAAGTCATTTGGAAAGACATATGGCCCTGTATAGCTGGGATTAACCTCCCCATTTATCCGTGTGTTCCCCGAACATAGGAAACATTTTGGGTCATGGGCAGGTTTCGTTGTTGCTGCGGTATCTTCAGATTGCCCCTGCCAAGGCCGCTTGTTGCGATGGGGAGAGACCAAAACCCATTCTTTTGTGAGCGGATTGAAACGTCTGTGAGGTTGCTCGTATTCGGCAGTGGTGTTCATAACTGTGTTCTCTTTGAATTTGCGACCACATGCATATTTGAAGGCTGAGCAAGTCTTGCTTTCTCTCAAATTAGTTGGCGGCACTTATTTTACTTCTTGGAAAATCACGAAATACTCCGGCTTCCCACTCGGCCTGACGCATGGAAGAATTCAGAAAAATGCGAAAATGACTATCCCCGTCGGCCGCTCACTTTGATTTCTTCCAAGTAGATTTTTGATCAAAAACTGCTTCGAACCAGAGTGAATTTTTAACGTCCTATGCTGATGAACTTTGCCGAGCGTTTGTTCTGAAACCAGCGGGCGAGTTGCCGGTTTGACTTTGAAAAGCTGCATAAAAAGTTGATTGAGACCCGAACCCACAGTCCAGCGCAATAGTGAGTATTTTTTTGTCCGTTTCAGCCAGGAGCACTTGTGCCTGAAAGACCCGCATGTCCGTTATATACTCCTTGATTGTCCGCTTTAGGATTTTCTTGAACAAAGACATGGCCGTGTTTTGTGTGGTTTCAGCGGCAGCTGCCACGTCTGAAAGAGATATCTGACTGGCGAAATGTTCAGCTATAAACTGAAGCATCTTTGCGACTTGGTCGATGGCGTCGCCACCAAATGATAGATCACTCTTTGCTTCTTGCGGCTTTAGTAAAACATTCCACCCATCTATCGCGAGGCGGTGTATGCGTGCCTGTAGCTCGAGAACGTGTAACCTTTGCCACTCTGGTTCAGTTTTCTCGATTTCTTTCGACCATCTAGCTGCCATTTCGTTATCACCTGCGATCTCTGACTTACTCGAAACAACTTCTCCTTGAAGGACCGCTTTTACAAAATCCTTTGGAAGAGGCCATCGGAGAAACTCGGCTAAATCAACGTATGCATTAGTGATTTTCCCTTGACCCTCGATCTTCAGAGGGCGGTGGGGTCGGGCGGCCCAAAATACACAAAAATGGCCTCGTTTCAAAAGAAACTTTTCACCTGAAAATGAGTACGTCATGTCGCAGTCGGTCAAGAAGTTTATTTCGATTGAAGGATGAAAGTGAAATGGAACGTCCAAGCGGTTTGGTGTGATATGTTCTAGCACGACAAACTGTTTGCGATGGTCGAACGCGATGACAGCATAAGCTGCAATATCTGTTCCCCGCTTGCTATGATCTGTCATGCCAAGTTTCCTGAAGTTGCTACTAGGCACTTATTTGATGTCAAAACTTCTACTTCGATAGGGTTAGGTTTCATCAAAATGTCCCTTTCGAAAGGCGGCAGGCGAGTTCTTGGTTTGAGATTGAAACGCATCATAAAATGCAGACAAGGACCCGAACCCGCAGTCCATTGCGACTGTCACAATCCTACGGTCAGTTTCAGCCAACAGCATTTTAGCATGATAAATACGTACATCGGTGATGTGTTGTTTGATCGTTCGACCAAACACGCTTTTGAACAAGGAGATGGCGTAGTTGACAGAGATCTCTCCAGCTTCCGCGACCTGACCTACAGTCAGGCTATCGGAAAAATTCCTGCCAACAAAAAGTATCATTTTTTCAAATTGAAGAATGGCGTTGCCGCCCAAGATCTTTGTTGGAGGGACCGACATTGGTTCGAGCAATATGTTCCAGCCCTCTAGCGCAAGTCGGTATAATCGCGACTCTATTTCAAGTGCATGTAAGCTCTGGCGGCCATCAGTGACATCAACCTTTTCGATGGCCCAGCGTTCGGTTAAAAACTGGTCACTCGCTGTCTGAGATTTGTTGCAGATCACACCGCCCCCGAGAAGCACATTCCGAAACTCTGGGGGCAATGGCCAACGCAGAAACTCCGAAAGTGATATCTGCGCATTCGTGATAAGCCCTTTGCCTGAAACCGATTTGGTTCGGTGGGGGTGAGCAGCCCAAAAGACACAAAGCCTGTTTCTTTCTACGAAAACTTTCTTCCCTGAAAAGGAATAGGTCATGTCGCAGTCAGTTAAATAATTGACCTCAATTGTTGGGTGAAAGTGATAGGGCTGGGCCTCCGGTGATGGCGCATGATGTTGGAGATAAATCTCATGTTCATCTTTTGCCGTTGGGCCAGTTGCAAACTCCGGCTCCAAAGATCGTTGAGTTGCCCTGCGCTTCATAAAGTAGCTCCTATCGTGCCTGCAATGATAGCAACGGCCCGATGGATCACGCAACAGTTCGATGAGATACAGGAACAAAACTCCGAAAAGCCGGAAGAACAGAGCCGACTTCCTGATCATCTTGGGAGTTATAAAATTCCATGGGAGGAAACTAAATTGAACTATTCTCACTTAACGCGAGGACTACTGATGTCGTCCGCCGCAGCCATATCTATGGCGGGTCAAGTCGTTGCTGAAGGATTTCCGCAAGAGACTAGCCTGTCTGGGTTGGAGTATGAACTCATCGGGCGCGAAGATATCTACACATACGGCGCGCTTGAAAGTTACTCCGAAGCACCCTTCCTGACTGAGTTGGTCGGTACAGGAGCACTTCCACCTCTCGCAGATCGCCTTCCTGCAGAGCCAATTATTTTTAAAACGGGCGTCATGGTTGATGGCGTTGGCGAATATGGCGGTGTTTTCCGTCATGTTATTGGCGGTCGGCCAGAAGGCTGGAACTGGGCTGCGGGTCAACACCAAGGCTGGGGCGGCATCAATATGGCGATCCAGGAATGTCTCGTCCGTCAGGGTCCACGGTGGCAGATACGAGGTGAAGATCAATCAGGCCCATTGCCTAACCTTGCCCGTTCTTGGACATGGAACGCGGACGCGACAGAAGTGACGATGAACCTCATCGAAGGCGCTAAATGGTCTGATGGTGATATGTTCGATACCGAGGACGTGCGCTTCTGGTGGGAAGATAACGTACAAGATGCCAACGTTACATCTCGTATGGCCGCAGGCTCGTTCGGTGGTGCGGATACTACAATGGAAGTGATTGACGACTTTACGTTCAAATTCACTTTTTCATCACCACAAAGCGAAACGGTGCTTGAGAGCCTAGCCTACATCCAAGGGTGCCCAGGCCCGAGCCACGTTTTGAAAGAGTCACATCCAACATACAATTCCGATTCTACATACGAAGCTTACACAGGTGCTCTTCCGGCTGACGAACTGTCGCCCGTCGTTCTTGGCGCTTGGGTTCCCGTCGTTCACAGACCCGACGAGTTAGTGGTTTTGCGCCGCAATCCGTTCTACTTCAAGGTTGACGAAAGTGGTCAACAACTACCGTATTTCAATGAAATGCACTTCCGTCTGTCAACTTGGGGTGATCGTACAACTCAAACGGTTGCTGGAACTGGTGACTTTTCCAATATGGAAGATCCGGCGAACTTCGTTGAAGCACTGAAGCAATCGCAATCAGATGATAGCCCAGTGCGTGCTGCCTTTGGACCCCGTGTTCTTGGTTGGCGGATGGATCTCAACTACGACGTAAACACAGCTGAAGACGAATATGGCCAAGCACTACGTGCCATCTTCCGCGAAACCGATTTCCGTTTGGGTCTAAGCCATGCGCTTGATCGTGACGCAATTGGTCAAGCAGTTGCACGTGGACCGTTTGCACACCCGTACACTGGTGGATTCCAAACAGGATCACCGTACTTCGATGCTGCAAACACTGCGTATCAAGAGTTTGATCAAGACATCGCGAATGCTCTTTTCGATGGTCTTGGTTTGATTGACACCGACGGCAATGGCGTTCGCAACCTTCCGGGTGGCGAGGATATTGTGCTCGACGTTCTGTCCAATGCCAACCGCGGCGAAGACCGTAAACAGCTTGATGCTATGGCATCGCAATTGGCTGAAGTTGGCATTCGTGTTCAGCCGCGTGCGATTGACGAAACGAACTTTGACACAGTTGAAGCAAGTGGGGCATTTGATGCAAAGTTCGGGCGCATCAATTTCATCCTACCAACGTTTGAAACGTGCCGGTCATTGCCAGCAGGCGATGCATGTCCTATCTTCAACCAATCCGGAGACCGGATGCCGTTTGAGCAAGGCATTGCTGATGCTTACGAAGCATTTGTAAGCTCTGACAACCCAGCTGACAAAGCGGAAGCGGCACAAACAATGCAAACTTTGTTGACTGAAAACGCCTACTCTATTGGTACAGTTCAGTTCCCAGCTGCATTGTTGATCAACAAGCGCATTCGCAATGCTCATCCGGGAACACCAGTGTTCATGTACGAATGGGCCGAGGACGCCGTAATCCGCGAACGTTTGTGGACTGCTGCTGACCAACAAGAAGCGGAACTTCTCCCTGGTACAGTCGCCGAATACTAATTCTGCCTGTACTTTAAACTTGGGCGCGGCCTGAGAGGGCCGCGCCTTCTTACACTTTGGGGGAATTATGGGCTTCTTATTATTTATCGGGCGACGAGTGGTAATATCCATTCCTCTGCTGATCGCTATCTCTATAGCCTCATTTGCCATTATCGTAGCTGTACCCGGTGACTACGTAGATTCTTGGATCGGCCAAACAATGGCTCAAACCGGCCAGACGCGCGCGGAGTTGATGCCGCGTGCTGACGCTCTGAGAGCCGAGCTTGGATTGGACCAACCGCTGCCAGTACAATACTGGATTTGGATCAAAAATATTGTTCTCAGTGGAGATTTTGGTCAGTCCTTTGCCCAAAGCCGTCCCGTGTCCGAAGTTATTGGAACGCGTCTTCCCAGAAGTATGGCCATTGCGATCGTCAGCCTTGTACTTGGCCAAACGCTTGGTGTTCTCCTTGGTATTTATGCCGCAGTGAACCAGTATCGTTGGGGCGATACCGTCGCCACCGTGGTCGCCTTTATGGGCATAGTCATTCCTAAATTTATCATTGCCTTGATCATGTTGTACCTGCTCGCATTCGTTTGGCACTCACCCTACCTAGGTTCGCTTTATTCCCCCGAATTCCTTGTTCAAGAAAGCATGTCTTTGGCAAAGCTGTGGGACTTATTCCTTCACGTATGGCCAATACTGCTGATCTCTGTTTGGGCTGGCATGGCTTACACAACACGCATGATGCGCGGTAACCTTCTTGACGTCATGAACGCTCAATACATTGAGACAGCGCGGGCCAAGGGATTGTCGCGCCGAAAGGTGCTTTTTAAGCACGCCGTTCCAAATGCGCTGCACCCTGTTGTCATGAACATGGGGGGACGATTTGATTATATGATCAAGGGTGAGCTTGAAATTGCCATTGTATTGGGTGTGCCAACACTTGGGCCGCTGATCCTGAGTTCTGTTGCTCAGCGAGATATGTATGTCGTTTCTGCAATCTTTCTCCTCGTCGCAGTTTTGCTCGTTGTCGGTAACCTACTTGCAGACATTGTGCTTGCTTTGATTGATCCACGTGTGCGTCGCGCCACCGTTTCGGGGGGGAAATAGGATGTCAGATATTTCTCCGACTCATGATTTGAATGCTGAAGCTGTTTCCGAGCATTCTTTGTCTTATTGGCAACTTGTTCGAAAGAGATTTCGGCGCAATCGCTATGGTATGTTCGGACTCATTGGGTGTTTAATCGTTATTACGCTTGGGGTCTTCTCAGGGTTCTTTGCACCTTACGAGACGGCAACAAAGGATCGCAGCGCGATCTATTCACCTCCGCAAGCTGTGCATTTCTTTGCCCCTGAAGGCGGGCTCGCCCGGCCATATGTGTTGGGCTTCGAAGAAATTATGGACCCGAACACCTTCGAAATCACGTTTGAACCTTCAGTCGATAAGCGTGTTCCGATTCAGTTTTTTGTCAAAGCTGAGCCTTGGAGCGTCCTTGGAATCACCTTTGAAACTCGGCTTTTCGGTGGTGCGAATGGGGAATTTGTTCATTTGATTGGCACTGACGGTGTTGGCCGCGATGTCCTATCGCGGATGATTCATGGGAGTCGCATTACGCTCATGATGGGTTTCATGGTGATGTCAGCAGCTTTGGTGATTGGCACCGTGGTAGGCGTTTCATCGGGTTACTTTGGTGGAGTTTTTGATCTTGTTGCGCAGCGCGTCATCGAGTTTGTTAAATCCTTTCCTGATCTACCGCTTTATTTGGCACT
Organism: uncultured Rhodobacterales bacterium; assembly: GCA_937901055.1. Lineage (GTDB taxonomy): Bacteria > Pseudomonadota > Alphaproteobacteria > Rhodobacterales > Rhodobacteraceae > NORP23. The sequence goes on along the minus strand of CALCGO010000054.1, from coordinate 5,204 downwards.
CGTAGCCATTTTACCTCGACGAGCAGATCCGATGACGATCTTTATATTGTTCGCATCAATTTTGGTTTTGCTTCAATGGGCGAACCTAGCCCGCGAACTACGCGGCAAAGTGATATCTATTCGGTCTGTGGAATACGTCCGGGCGGCCGTCGCAGTAGGTGCGAGTGACAAGCGGATCATGCTTCGTCACATTATCCCTAACGTGTCATCTCATATGATCGTTTGGGCGACGTATACCCTGCCCGAAGTGATCTTATTGGAGACTTTCCTTTCCTTTTTGGGAGTCGGTGTGCAGGCCCCGATGGTGTCATGGGGTGTGATGCTGAACCAAGTACGGGATTTTCAGTCACTCGCTTCGGCTCCGTGGCTCATGGCTCCGGTCGGAATAATCATTTTATCCGTGCTTGCTTTTAATGCCCTTGGCGATGGCCTGCGCGACGCAATGGATCCATATTCAAATGACTAAAGATGACATTTTAGAAGTCAGAGACGTTCAGGTCTCGTTTCGCACCGCACTTGGAACAACCCATGCCGTAAAAAACGTCAGCTATTCTGTCGCACGTGGGGAAACGCTTGCTGTAGTGGGGGAGTCCGGTTCGGGAAAATCAGTGACGGCTCGTGCTGTTATGGGAATGCTTGCGCCAAACGCGATTGTGGGAGAGCAAGCAAAGATATTCTTCGATGGTGAAGATATCTCTGAGTGGCCTGAAATCAAGCTGCAGGAAATTCGCGGTGACCGCATATCGATGATCTTCCAAGAACCTCTGACCAGCCTCAATCCCGTCTACCGGATTGGGGATCAGGTGGCAGAGATTATCTCGACACATCGGCCCATGAAGAAAGCCGATTTGAAAGATGAGGTCATACGCCTTCTAACGGAAGTTCAGTTACCTGAACCTGCTTCACGCTATTCGCAATATCCCCATGAGATGTCAGGTGGTCAACGGCAGCGCGTCATGATTGCGATGGCGTTGGCCAATAATCCCGATCTTCTGATAGCAGATGAACCAACGACTGCTTTGGACGTTACTGTCCAAGCTGAGATTCTTGGCCTGTTAAGGGATCTGCAGAAGAAGCATGGCATGGCTGTTGTGTTGATCACGCACGATCTCACTGTCGTGGAAAACGTTTCTGACAAAGTGGTTGTGATGCGTCGCGGTGAGGTTGTTGAACGCGGCGCAACCGCCGAAGTCTTTAAGAATCCACAGCACGAATATACGCGTCACCTGATCAACTCAGAACCCAAGGGCCTTCCAGATCCCGTTGATGGCAACGCCGAGGTCGTCATGAGGGGAGACAAGCTACGCATATCTTTTCACCTCAAAGAGGGCAGTTTTTTCAGACCAAAGAAAAGAGAATTAGTAGCAGTCAATGACGTTTCTGCGCTTATTCGTCGAGGAGAAACCCTTGGAGTTGTTGGGGAAAGCGGATCGGGGAAAACGACATTTGGGATGTCACTTATACGGTTGGGCGAGTCGCAGCAGGGTGAGATATACTTTAAAGATGACCGCATCGATGGCTTAAGCCGCAAAGAGATGCGCCCCTATCGTCCCAAGATTCAAGTTGTTTTCCAAGATCCTTTTTCCTCACTGAATCCTAGAATGATTGTGAGACAAATCCTTGAAGAAGGCTTGGTCGTTAATGGTCTTGGCGATACGCGAGACGAGCGTGATCAGATGGTGCGTCAAGCGCTCGATGATGTGCAAATGCCGCAAAGCTGTTTGGATAGGTTCCCCCATGAATTTTCTGGGGGACAACGCCAACGTATCGCAATCGCTAGGGCAATTGTGCTGAAACCAGAGTTTATTCTTCTGGATGAACCAACCTCAGCCCTAGATTTGTCGATCCAGGCACAAATCATCGACCTGTTGAGAGATCTAAGGCGCAAGCATGGGCTCAGCTACTTGTTCATTAGTCATGATCTGAAAGTTGTGAAGGCTCTGTGTCACAACACGATCGTTATGCAACACGGCAAAGTGGTTGAATCGGGCCCGACGGATCAAGTGCTCAACAGGCCTGAGACTGAATATACACAACGATTGGTAAAGGCTGCGTTTGACGTAATTGCGTGAGATTCAGGAGCTTAGCCTTGGAAACAAGGAAGCCTAAAAATTCGGAAATTCGTATCGTTGTTCAAACGATATTCAATGAGGTTTGAAGATGTCTAAATCACCCAAAATTGCCTTCATCGGTGCCGGTTCAACTATCTTTATGAAGCATATCATCAGTGATGTATTGCAACGCGACGCTATGAGTGGAGCACATGTTGCACTTGTGGACATCGATCCAGTGCGGCTTGCTCAGTCGGTTAAGATTGCAGATCGGATGGTCACTACGCTCGATGTGCCAGCAAAAATTACGTCTCACTTGAAGCAGCGTGAAGCGCTTGACGGTGCTGATTTTGTGATCGTTACTTTTCAGATCGGTGGCTATGACCCTTGCACCATAACCGACTTTGAAATCCCTAAGAAATTTGGCCTTGAGCAAACCATAGCCGATACTCTTGGGATCGGTGGGATCATGCGAGGCGTCCGTACTGTACCGCATCTTTGGTCAATCTGTGATGACATGATGGACCTGTGCCCAGAAGCGACGCTCCTTCAATACGTTAACCCAATGTCGATCAATATTTGGGCGATTACTGAGAAGTACCCCGAGATAAAAGTCGTCGGCCTTTGCCATTCAATTCAGTATACGGTTAAGGCTCTTGCGACGGATCTGGGTCTTGAAGAGAGTGAAATTCGTTTCGACTGCTCTGGTATCAACCACATAGCGTTCTTCTCGAAATTTGAGCAGATCATGGAAGATGGCAGTTACCGTGATCTGTACCCTGCGCTTCAGGCTGGCTATGCGGAGGGGCGGTTCCCGACCGATGAGAGCATGGAAAGTCCTCGTTGCAAGAATTTCGTGCGGTACGAAATGATGAAGCGCCTTGGCTACTTTGTGACTGAAAGCTCAGAGCACTTTGCCGAATATGTGCCGTGGTTTATCAAGAAAGGCCGCGAAGACCTCATTGAAAAATTTCAGATCTCTATCGATGAGTACCCGAAGCGTTGTATTGAACAAGCTGCTGGGTGGGACCAACAGGCAAAAGACCTTGAGGGCGGGGCACCCATGGATCTTGAGCCAAGCAATGAATTTGCGTCTGACATCATCGAGTCCATTTGGACAGGAAAGCCGTCAGTCATCTATGGAAATGTTGCGAACAAGGGCATGATCGAAAATCTGCCGGATGGTTGTGCAGTTGAGGTCGCATGTCTTGTCGACCGCAACGGTGTTCAGCCGGTCGCAGTTGGTAAAGTCGAGCCACACCTAGCTGCAATTATGCAATCTCATGTTTCGGTACACGGTCTGGTTGTTGATGCGTTGATGACCGAAAACCCAGATCGCATTTACCATGCTGCGATCATGGACCCGCATACAGCGGCCGAGCTTGATCTCGAACAAATAGAGCAAATGGTCAATGAAATGAGAGCGGCTCATGGTGAATGGCTTCCAAAATGGGCGCAGTTGCCAGCTGTCTCGAAAGAGGTCTAGTTGCCGCAACAAGGCGGCCATATTGCCATTGTAGGTGGAGGGACTGCGGGTTGGCTCGCAGCCCTCGTGCTTAAGAATGGTTATGAACAACAGGCTCTTCGAAACTCAGCACACACTGTTCCAAAGATATCAGTTGTAGAGTCGCCAAATATCCCAACGGTTGGGGTAGGAGAGGGGTCTACGTCGATCTTTAGGCAGGTTCTTTTAGATCTCGGCATTGACGAAGCAGAGTTCCTTAAAGAGACAGGTGCCACCTTCAAGTTTGGTATCCATCACAAAGGGTGGCGGAAGGATCGCGGTGATTACTATGGGCCGATTGATGATCCCAATCAGTTGTTTCCTGCTCCAAGCGGGGCCAAAGGATCTTGGATTCACACAGCACGGATAGCATCTCAAAAACCAGTTGAAGATATACACCTGTTTACACATCTAATGCGCGGCCAAAAGTCGCCGTATATGATGAGTAAGACTGGTAAGATGGTTCATATTAGCCAGTTCCACTATGCCTATCATTTTGATCAGGCCAAGTTAGGCAAGTATCTTGCTCGCAAGGCGGTGGGTGTCGAGCATATTCTGGCAGAAGTATCTGGGTTAGAACGCAACTCGGAAACAGGCGATGTCACCGCATTGAAGCTCCTCGATGCGGAACCTCTGAATGTCGATTTTGTCATCGATTGCACAGGGTTTCGCCGCGAGATCATCAGTGAGCTCGGTGGCAAGTGGCATTCATATGGTGATTTCTTACCGTTGAACCGAGCCATGCCGTTCTGGTTAGATCACGACCCAGAACAAGACATTCCTTCATGTACGTTAGCGCATGCACAGTCGTCTGGATGGATGTGGGGGATTCCGACCCGCGATCGAATGGGTTGCGGATACGTCTATTCAGGCTCTCACATCACCGATGATCAAGCCCAGCGAGAAATTGAAACGACTCTTGGCCATAAAATTGAACCACGAGGCGTACTTACAATCGATCCAGGTCGCCAAGAAAAGGCATGGATATCCAACTGCGTATCTATTGGTTTGTCCCAGAGCTTTCTAGAACCTCTGGAGGCAACTTCCATCCATGGATCGCTTGTTCAGCTTATTTTATTGAGCCAAACTAAGGCGAGCAACCTTACAAGAGGTGCGTACGGGCTCGCACGTGAGCTGTACAACGATACAGTCGCTGGACAGGTTGATGACTTCGCACAGTTCATAAACTTGCACTACGCGGGTGGTCGCGAAGACAGCCCTTTTTGGCGTGAAATGACAGAAAAAGGCATCACTAGGAGTGTGCGGGAACGATTGTCGGTTTGGGCTAATGAGCCAGTGAACCGCGGTCACTTTCCCAACTTTCCCGCGAACCTTCCTCATGTAGAAGAACAACTTCATTTGCCGGTTTTGGCAGGCTTGGGAATTCTGCCTCGCGGACCATCCAAAGCTGAGATGGATGCTTTTCCAAAGGTGAGAGCACATGCGCGAAAGACACTTCTTCGCGCTGTTCCAGAATTCAAAAGTGCTGCCAGCAAAGCGATGGGACATCGGGCCTATCTTGATTGGGTTCACGCGGGCTCAAAAATTACAGGGATAACGTTATGATTTCATGGATAGGGGTTGACTGGGGAACGACAAACCTGCGTGCGTTCGCAATAGATGACAATGGCCTCGCAATGGAAGAGAAG
>CALCGO010000053.1 GCA_937901055.1 uncultured Rhodobacterales bacterium | reverse complement strand
GGGCCTTTCCGCTGTACCTGTTCTTGATGAGCCTATTTGTTCTTCCTATCGCCAGCGCAGGGCAATCAATCTTGCCGGAGGGCTCCAACCCTGACCTGTTCGTGCTGACGGTACCCTTGGCCGAAGGGCAAAATGCGTTGGCGCTCTTCGCCTTTCTGGGCGGCTTCTCTTCAGCGACGTCTATGGTAATCGTCGCCGCTATCGCACTTTCGACCATGGTGTCCAATCACATCATCATGCCAATGTGGATCAGTTCGGGAAAGGGGCGCATTTCAACCAGCGGAGACGTGCGCAGTATCCTGTTGCTCAGTCGTCGCGCAAGCATCGCCGGGTTGCTGTTACTTGGATATTTTTACTTTCGCCTAACGGGTGGGTCGAACGCACTGGCATCAATTGGCCTAATCGCCTTCGCTGGCGTTGCCCAAATCCTGCCGAGTCTGATCGGTGGCATATTCTGGCGTAGCGCCACAAGAACGGGCGCGCTGGCGGGCCTGATTGTCGGCTTCGTGATCTGGGCCTACACCCTGTTCCTGCCAAGCTTTGAGGGTTCCTTCCTTTTAAGTTCGAATGTCATCGAGAACGGTCCGTTTGGCCTGACTTGGCTAAGACCGCAAGAACTACTCGGTCTAACCGGATACGATCCATTGGTTCATTCATTGTTCTGGTCGCTGGGCATAAATATCGCGCTCTTCGTAGGCCTGTCACTGGTTGTAACTCCACGCCAATTGGAACGCATCCAAGGTGCCCAATTTGTTGACGTATTTCGCCAAACCGGAGGTCGTGGCGCAGGCATCGTCATCAGGCGATCCGCCACTTCGGAAGATTTGTTCACCCTCGCCCAACGCATCCTTGGGTCAACCCACGCCCACCGCCTGTTTACACAGGCCGCTGGTGAACAGGGTAAACAGGCAGGGCTGCCGGATTCCACAGATAAGTTCATCGAACAGTTGGAACGTGAATTGGCCGGTAGTGTTGGCGCGGCTTCGGCACACGCAATGGTGTCGCAGATTGCTGGCGGGGGCACTGTTTCCGTTGAAGAACTGATGAAAATCGCTGACGAAACCGCGCAGGTGATGGAGTATTCGCAGCAACTCGAAGTTCAATCGCGTGAGCTGGCCGAATCTGCCCACAAATTGCGCCAAGCCAATGCGCAGCTTACGGAACTCGGAGCACAAAAAGACGCCTTCCTGTCCCAGATTAGCCACGAACTGCGCACGCCAATGACATCCATCAAATCTTTTGCGGAGATCCTGCGGGACACAAACGATATTTCGTCGAAACAATCGAAGCGCTTCGTGGACATCATCAACACTGAAAGCCAACGCCTCACCCGTTTGCTAGACGAAATCCTCGATCTGAGCTTTCTTGAAAGCGGCCGTGTGAATTGGCAATTGGAGCCCGTTGAACTCGATTTCGTTGTCGAACGCGCGCTTGCCAGCAGTGAAGCCCTGCGGGCATCCGCCGGAGTAAAAATCTCGCGCAATGTTTCTGCGGACATATTGGTCACCGCTGACTTCGACCGTCTCGCGCAGGTCTTCATTAACCTTATCTCAAACGCGATCAAATATGGTCGGACCGAGAATCCCGAGATACGGATCACGGCCCGTAAGGTTGGTAAAATCGCAATCATCGGAATCGCAGACAACGGCCCCGGCATACGCAACGAGGATCGCGAAAAGGTTTTCGAGAAGTTCTCACGCCTATCCGAGATAACATTGGCTGGCAGCGCGGGCCTTGGTCTTCCCATCAGTCGCGAGATTATGCGAAACCTTAAAGGCGACCTGACCGTCGAAGAAAACGCTCCTGGCGCTGTTTTTCGCATAACCCTGCCGCTCGCCTAAACCTCACGCTTTGGTCGAGAACTTGTGACCCCATGAAACATAATTCGTCCCTATATAGAGGTGAACGTATTCACACCAAAGGACGTACAATGATTAACCGCCGCAAATTCATCGCCACATCGACCGCCACCATCGGGCTCGCCGCTCTGGGCGGATTAAGCGCGGGCGCTGCCACCGAGGTATTCGAAATCATGCGCACTGATGCAGAATGGAAAACGCTGTTAACCCCCGCTCAATTCGCCGTGCTGCGCAAAGAAAAAACGGAGCGGCCGTTCACGAACAGTCTAAAAGGTGAAAGCAGCGATTTGTTAACCGAAAACCGGGTTGGCACATTCCACTGCGCTGGGTGCGATCTGCCCGTTTACAATTCCGAAACCAAGTTCAAAAGCGGCACAGGCTGGCCAAGTTTCTGGGATGTAATCGAGGGTAATGTCAGTTTCAAAGAGGATAACACCTTATTCTCAAAGCGCACCGAAGAACATTGCCGTCGATGTGGTGGTCACCTTGGTCACGTCTTTAACGATGGTCCCGTGCCCACAGGCAAGCGTCACTGCATTAACGGTTTGGCAATGACGTTTAAGGCTGCGTAAACGTGTAACCCGCATCTGGCTCAGGTGCGGGCGTTCTTCCACGCTTTCAATATTTCCTGACCGGTCATTAAATCCAAGTGCGCACCACCGCCATTCTTGAACAGGGTGATTTCATCATCCGACGTGCGCCCACCGCCCTGAAGCAAATCGTATAGATCGCCAACAACATCCGTTTCCGAGATCGCACCACTCGCGATCGGGATCATCAGCTCACCGATATGTTTCACGGTCGTAGCGCGGCTATCCACAAAAATCGAGGCGCGTTGCATTGCCAAATCATCAACCTCGCGCATATCTGCCTTAAACGCCCCAATCAGATCGATGTGCTGCCCATCGCGTAGCCATTCACCTTTGATCACCGGATCAGTGGCCATAGTTGCACAACTGATAATATCAGCCTCGCGAACCGCCGCCGCAAGGTCGTCAACCACCGAAACACCCAAACCTTCAGCCTTCGCTTTGGTACGATTCCAGATAGAAATCTCGATATCGGGGAATACGGCCCTGTAAGCTTCGATCAAGGAAGCGGCTACCGTCCCTGCTCCGACGATCAACAACCGCTTTGAGTCCGGTCGTGCCAGCAACCGCGCACCCAAAACAGAATCTCCTGCCGTTTTCCATTTTGTCACCAGCGCTGAATCAATGACTGCTTCGATCTGTCCGGTTTTGTCCTCAAACAAAACCATCGCACCGTGAACCGAAGGCAATCCCTGTGCGGCATTGCCCGGCATCACTGTCACGGACTTAACCGCAACCCCAACACCGTCAATCCACGCAGCGCGTGACAACAACGTGTCCCCATCCCGATGCAAAAACTGATCTGCAATCTCGGGTGTTGCCATCCGATGTCCGGCCTGTAAGGCATCTGCCAGATCATTCCAGTCCAGCAGATGTTCTACGTCGTCGGCTCTTATGTAAGGAACCATGGGTTAAAGAACTGCCGCGATTGCCTTGGCCAGATCATCCAGACCGTCTGCAGGCAGGCCCGCCACGTTGAAACGACTGTCACCAACCATGTAGATGCCGTATTTATCGCGCAGCTGATCAACCTGTTCAGTCGTCAAGCCAAGGCGCGAGAACATACCGCGATGGTCGGCAACAAAATCAAACCGATCTGAATTAGTATCGCGACGCAACGCATCCGCTAGGCCTGAGCGAAGCGCCAACATAGAGACACGCATGCCCTCCAGCTCGGCTTTCCAATCGGCTTTCAGTTCAGGATCAGCCATGATCATCGCCACAACTGTCGCGCCGTGATCTGGCGGGAAGCTGAAGTTCGCACGGTTGAGCGCCGCAAATGCGCCTTTGGTCAGCGTCACATCGCCCTCGCAGATCGCCATCGCTACGCCAACGCGATCGCGGTAAAGCCCGAAGTTTTTCGAACAGGACGCAGCGATCAGCATTTCTGGTACACGGGAGGCCATAAGGCGCATACCCTCGGCGTCTTCTTCAAGGCCATCGCCAAAACCCTGATATGCAAAATCGATCATCGGCATGATGTTTTTGGCCAACACCAGATCCGTCACCAATCCCCATTGTTCAAGCGTAATATTCGCGCCAGTTGGATTGTGACAGCAGCCGTGTAGCAGAACAACATCACCTTCAGCCACACCGTTCAGGTCTTCCACCATACCGTCGAAATCAACGCCACAAGTGGACTCGTCGAAATAACGGTATTTGCCAATTTTCATACCGAGGTGCTTTAGAATTGCTTCGTGGTTCGGCCAGCTAGGGTTGGAAATCCAAACAGTTGCGTCTGGACCTGCCATCTGGATCAGCTCGAATATCTGGCGAATAGCACCTGTTCCACCCGGTTCTTGCGCGCCCGTCACGCGGGCCGCGTCAACACTGTCACCCAGAACCAATTCCCGCATCGCATCAACGAAATCTAGGTTGCCCAGAAGCCCAACATATTTTTTGGTATCCTGCGTTTCCAAAAGCCGCGCCTCGGCTGCCTTTACCGCGCGCATCACCGGCGTGTTGCCGCTGGCATCCTTGTAAACGCCGACGCCAAGGTCGAGCTTGTCATTGCGAGGATCAGCCGCATACATGCCAATCATTTTAATAATCTTATCTTCGGGTTGTGGTTTAAGATTTTCGAACATCTTTATAGTCCTTTAATGAGTTCGATCGCGCGTGAGTATCCGTTTATGCTCGGCACGTCGAACGGGTGCAAATCCTACTTTCTGGTAAAGCGGTAAAGCACGGGGATGATCAAGGGAATTCGTGTTCACCGTCATTTTAGTAACGTTCGGCAACTCCCAGCCCATCAAAATGGCGGTGTGCAACAGGTATTTGCCAAGACCAAGCCCGACGGCCTCTGGAACTAGACCGAAATACGCGAGATCGCATTCGCCCACTACGCGAGCATCCAGAATGAAAAAGCCAGCAGGCCAGCCGTTTCGCATAAGCGTAAACATAGTTACCGAAGCGTCATGCAGGAATTCTTTAACCTCGAGTAAAGGCTTTTCATGCTGGTCAGTCCATTCGTGTTCCGACCCAACCGCGTCATACATGTTAAGGAAATATCGCACCGGTGGTTCATCGGCGGCCAAAAGTACCGTAGGCCCACCTGTTGGCATCGGCGGATAGGGAAACGACGGCATCCCCTCCATTTCGAGGTAGGTAACCGTGTAAGTAACCTCGTCTCCGGCCTTTTGTGTCATCCGGTCTCTACTTTCAGATCGTTATACATGCCCCATTCGGACCAACTACCATCGTAAACGGCATTGAGCTGATGCCCTAACCGCGCCATAGCCAAGGTCAGAATCGCAGCAGTCACGCCAGACCCGCAAGTTGTAATCGTCGGTTTCGCCAAATCTACGCCAGCCCTGTCAAAAGCAGCCTGCAAATCTTGCAGCCCTTTCATGGTGCCATCACGATTCAGCAAATCACGGTAATACACATTCATTGAACCGGGGATGCGGCCGGAACGCAGTTCAGCCCGTGCTTCGGGAACCTCTCCCTTGAAACGCTCTGGCGCGCGTGCATCAATAATCTGGATATCCCCAAGCTTGGAACTGGCAGCCACCTGAGTGACATCCTTAACCATCGCCGCATTACGCCGCGCTGTAAGGTGACGGTCACGCACAACTGGCGGCGTATCTTCAACGGCGCGCCCCTCGGCGACCCACTTTTTCATACCTCCATCCAGCACTGCTACATCCTGCTTGCCGAACAAGCGAAACATCCACCAAACACGCGGCGCGGAAAAGATGCCGTGTGTGTCATAGATAACAACCCGATGGCCGTCACCAATTCCCATAGCGCGTACGCGGCTGATGAATTTTTCGACGGGCGGCAACATATGTGGAAGGCTTGAGCGGCTGTCAGCCACGTCATCTATATCAAAATAGCGCGCCCCTGGAATATGCGAGGCATCGTATTCCGCCCGCCCATCCCGCTCGTCATCTGGTAAAAAATAGGTGGCGTCCAAAATACGCACGTCTGGTGCATCAAGGTGGTCTTCCAGCCATTGCGTGGAAACGAGTAGTTGTGAGTCGTTGTTCATAGTACCTCCGCTTTCTTTTGGAATATCCTTCCTTGGCGCAGCATACAAGCCAGAGGTTGGCCGTACTTAACGTGCCTTCGTTGCAAGCACCTGCAAGCCCGCAACTTCAAGATCAAGCAACAGCATTTCGCGCATGCCATCCGGCAGCGGCCAGTTGTCCAGAATGCTTTGATAGTTAGTTGCAAAAACAGGCCGATTTTCCAGCAATTCGTGATAGGCGCATTTTGCTTCAGCGATTTGACCACTCTGAACCAGGCTAGCCGTTAACAAGATGTGCGCAGACAACGAGCCCTCTTGCAACAACTGGCGTGCGTGGTTCACCGCCTGATCAGCCTCTTTACGCGTGTAATGGAACATCGCTATTGAAAAATGATACCAAGGTGGGTGCCCGGGGCTAAGTTCCATGGCCTTTTCAACCATTTCTTTTCCCTCAATCGAGTTGTCCAGCTGTATGAAATGGCTTCCCATATCAGCCAACACCTCGGCGTCGTTTGGATTTAGTCGCAACGCAGTTCGCGCCGCTTTTCGAAACCCGTCACTGTCGCCATCATTGAATTTGGCGATTGCCAAGTACTGATGTGCCATAGCGTTTTCAGGATCGGTATAGACCCCTTTTTGTGCGGCAACCAAAGCCTTGGCACTGTTCTCATTCGGATCAACTTCTGTGTGTACGTGAAAGCGATCGTAGGTATACATCCATGAAAGCGCCGCCCATGCCGAGGAAAACTCGGGCATCTCGTCAGTTGCCTTTTCTAGGCCCGCCAGCACCTCTTCGAAGTTCTTGTCAGTCTTGTTGTTCGAGTATTGGTAGAAATCCACCAATGCCAAATAGTGATCCAGATCCATCTCGCCTACACGAGGGCGCGCGGCCGCGATCTTGGTAACAATAGTTCCGTTGGGTTGCCCGAGTGTCGCCGCCACGTCCGATGCGATCGTGGCCTGAATATCAAACAACGCGTCCGTATTCTGGAACAGCTCGTCATAAGTTTTCGACCAGATAATAGCGTTGTCAGCACTGCGGCGCAAAACGGGTGTAACTATTATCCGTGCTTCCGATATGCGTATCTTTCCCGATAGCGAATATTCCGTTGGCTTTGCCTTCAGCTGATATACATTTGTGCCTGACACATCCGAATTGACTTCTGTGATCACAAAATCCTTGAAGCGTGATAGCTTATCTATCAGTTCTATCTGAAGCCCTTCGCTCACCAGTGCCGAACGAACATCTGTGGCCTCGGATGCCGCTTCACCAGAGAAAACGTCAAACTTCTCGATTGCTACAGTTCGCGAAAAGGAAGGAACACTCGCAACCTCGGGGTCAGGTGTCGGTGGTGCAATTTCGAGAGGTTCGGAGAATACAGGCACATAACTGCCTTTGGGGACCGTAATGACGATTGGTTGCTCAAGGCCAATATCGGATTCGTAATATCCCGTTAATGACTCGCGTAGGCGCCCCGCCAATACGCGCACTATCGGATTCGCTGACGGATCAAATTCTTCCGTTTTTTTTAGAACATCAATTGCAATAGAATACGCCTTTATCCTATCGCTCCTGCCCTCAAGCGTTTCCTCTACAACATATCGTAAAGTTGCCGATACTTGCGGTGAAGAGGCGAACTGACGGGACGCCAATATGTTCTCCAACACACTGCGGACGGCATCATTCGAATATACGCTCTGTGCAATCATAGAATCCTTATACTTGGAAACCCCAACAAAACAATAAGTTAAGTTGCCACGTGCTACGCTGGCTCACCCTCGTCGTTACCGTAACGTACGCCATGTTACGTAGTTTACCCGATCAGAAAATGGCTAATCAGAATGCATAACAATCCGAATGGGTACCGCCAGCTCATCACTCGCAAACTGAAATGCTTAACCAACTGATAAGGAAACTGTCATGACTAACTTGAAAACAAAATTCTCCGCTGTAATCGTCGCCACTAGCCTGATGCTGATCACGTCAGCCAGCATTGTTGCTGCCGCTCCTTGCTACCCACACTAAGGTTTTGCTCGGCTTCGGCCGAACGCAAATCTATCAGATGCTGCAACAGTTTTCGGTGACTTGTTACAGACAAGCACCGAAGGCCTTGCAGCCTTTTACTTGAAGGAGGCCTTCAATGGCGGGACGTATCGTACATATATCTGACAGAGCACAAATTAAAACTGTGCAACAGGACATCCCATATTATCCTTCGAGCCAAACAGCCGGTTCGGAATGGATAATCAGCGCACTTAACGATTTAGCCGAGTATTGTGCCTTCAACGAAATTCGCGATGTTGAAACGACTCTTCGCAGAGCAATCTGGGAAGCGAGCTTACAATTAGAGCAAGCCGCCTCCCGATAGGAATAGTTTGCCGAGTTCCGCCCCTTGGCGGCTCGGCAAATTCTTATGCATGGGTTCAGGTGTTTTGCGTTGAAACTACGTTCAGCTCAAATATATCCAGAACGGTAGTGTGACCCCGCTCAACAGTGTTGACTGTGCGATTATCGTCGCGACTCGCTCTCGGTCTGCACCGAACGCCGACGCCAGCACATGTGCCGCTGACGCTGTTGGTAGTGCCGCGAAAACTACAAGCGTTGAGATAAGCGGGCCTTCAAATCCAAATATTTTTGCAACGATCAACACGGTCGCAGGTAACGCGACTAGTTTGGTGGCGTTCAGGATGCCGCTAAATGCATCCAATTTTGCCAACGCCGCCCATTTCATCGTCGCGCCAATTGAAAGTAGTGCAATCGGGATCGCCGCCTGCGCCAGCATTTCGAGAGGTTTCAACACCAGAACCGGAACATTCTGACCACTTACCGCCACAAGAATGCCAGCAACACTTGCGATTAGAAACGGGTTACGCAAGACCTTTACCAGCGTCGCCAGCTTGCCGAGGTTCCCTCCTCGAGACAACGCCGACACTGCAAGAATATTCGCAACGGGCACGGCCATTCCGATCGCAACCGCCAACACTGCCGCATCAGCCCGCTGTGCCACACCAATCGCAACAAAAGCTATTGCGGTATTGAACCGCCAGGCCGTTTGCCAAGCCCCAGCAAAGTCCAGAAACGATTTCGGTCCAAAGCTGCGGCTAGTCCACCCAAGGAACAATCCAAATAGCATTATTGCCCAGACCGCAGGGCCAACTGTCAACAAATCCGATGCCGAGATTGGTCGGCTGGCAGCCGCAACAAATATTAGTGTCGGAAAAAGAACTTCGAAGTTCAACTTGTCCAGGCCAAGCCAAGCGCTTGTCGACAACCGCCCCCTTAAGAGACCGCCCAACACGATCAGAAGAAAACTTGGCGCCAGGCCCAACAGTATTGTTAAAAAATCGATCATCTCTGCGCACCATATGACAGCATATAACGGGTTTCTGTCTCATCTTCACTCCTTGAAGGTTACGATGAGACAGAAACCCTCCCTTATTCAATAACGCAATTCTGTTCCATAGGTGCTGACGTCACACACCAGGTCAGGTATTGTCTTTGGTCTGCAAGTGCACGCATTACGCTCGGTCGTTGCGAAAGCAGAAACTGTGCTATCGATTGTTCCACAAGATGCCTCGCTCGTAACGACAGCGAGGATCAACGCCTCCGATATTGATCAGGTCGAAATAGGCCAAGCCGGAACTCTAAGGTTTTCAGCGTTTGATATGCGCACGACACCCGAGATAAACGGGACCGTAACCAAGATATCCGCTGACATTGTTACCGACGAGGCAACGGGTGCCTCCTTCTTTGTGATTGAATTGGTGCCCGATGAACGAGAAATCGCCAAGCTCGAAGGGAAAACTTTGTTGCCGGGCATGCCGGTAGAGGTTTTCATCAAGACCGGTGACCGCTCGCCATGGCAATATATCATCAAACCTCTCTCGGGATATTTCTACAGAGCGTTTAGAGAAAATTAAACGTTTATAATAAGTTAAATACGACGTAGGTGGAAAATGAGGCTCGTGAACTGACGCGTAGGTATGGTGGGTAATTGACGAACATCGAATCTAGTGCATTCAACAATTGCCATTCGGCCCACCGATATCCAGCAGCAGCATCCAACACGATAATCTGGCCCAGTGGTTTGCCGAATCGGTTTCGTACGCAACTTCCTAACCATGTTTCCTTCAACATCGAAGCTCCAGCAATGCAAAACCTAACGGCGCGGAGCCAATATTAACCCTATTGTGAACGACCACAAACTTAAACTTTACTTTTCACAAAATACGTTGTATTAGAATCGCGTACCTTCTGGGGGCCGCTCGGCTATCATTATGAGCGACTGTCATTTGGACATTCATATCCGTGGTGGGACTTTATTTTGGTAGGACGCATTTTATGCGTCTGTTTATTGGTCTGTATTTGGTACGGTTGTTTACCCCATTTTTAAGTCAAAAAATAACTCGAGCCGCCGTTTTGGAGGAGTCATGAGCATTTCTAGGCTAGTACGATTTCTAAATAACGAAGACGGAGCTATCACACCATTCGTAGTCGTCATGTTTCTGACAATGGTCGTGGGCGGTGGAATGGGCGTTGATTTCATGCGCCACGAAGCAGAACGCGCAGCGTTACAGGACGCATTAGATCGTGGAGTTCTTGCGGCGGCTTCTTACGACGTTGCCGATTACGAGGCTTTTGCCAACGTTGAAGTTGACCTGGAACAGCGCGTTATCTCATACGTCGATTCAAGTGAAATTTTAAGGGGCCGAAATCCAAATCTGGTTGTTACGTCAAATATTTCTGAACTCTCGCGGCAGGTTACCGCTGATGGTAACTATGACATCAATACGTTTTTTCTGAAACTGATCGGTATCACTACGCTGCCAGTTGTGGCACATTCAACGGCTATTAGTTCGATCAACGAAGTCGAGATATCCCTGATTCTCGATAACTCCGGCTCAATGGCTGGAGACAAAATTCAAAACCTAAGAAATGCTGCAAACACCTTTGTCGATTTGGTATTAAATGAAAACACGGTGAGCCACACGACCGTTTCGCTAGTTCCGTTTACTGCACAAGTTAATGCCGGTTCGCTACTAGCTGGGCAGTTTAATCTGGCCGAATGGCACAATTATTCCTGGTGCTTCGAGTTCGACTACGACGATTATAGAACGACAGCATTATCGCAAGCGACCCGGTTTCAACAGGAACAACATTATTACAGAGGACAGGGAGGCACACACGAATGCCCTCCGTCCACGGTAATTCCGTTTTCGAATAACCCCGCAGCGCTTCACACCGCCATTAATAGTATGAATGCCGGTGGATACACTGCAACCTACGCAGGCATGAAGTGGGGCGCAGCATTGCTCGATCCGGCTGCACAGCCGATAGTGAATTCATTTATTGCTGCCGGTGTGGTTGATCCCATCTTTGCGGGAAGGCCCCTAGATTGGGATGATGAGGGGCTAAAATTCATCATTTTGATGACAGATGGCGCAAACACTCAGCACAAGAGAATTAGACCAACGACGTACAATCACGAAGGTGAAAGCAGTTGGCGAAACCAAAGCAATGCGGATTATTGGAACGGGCGAAACTGTGGGTATGGGTGCAGCACGCAGACGGTAACGAACGCGACTGCCGGCGATAATAGGTTGGATGCTATTTGCGCTTCGGCAAAAGCACCGGTGTCCGCTGAATCACCGTTAAAACAACGCATTATCGTGTACACGATTGGATTCGACGTTAGCACCGGCTCTAATCCATATGTAAAAATGCGTGATTGTGCCTCCTCTGCGTCGAGGTTTTATCACGTAGAAGACGCCGATTTAACAACCGCATTTGTTCAGATCGCCAAATCCATTAACAAACTGAAACTGTCGAACTGATGACTTTTACAAAAACAATATTCTCGAAGGTACTAGAGTTTAGAGACGCAAACTCTGGGGCTGCCACGGTCGAATTCGTGATGATATTTCCAATGGTCTTATGGCTCGTTTTTTCGACATTCGAGCTCGGCTGGCTGACAACCCGGCAAATGATGCTCGCGCGAGGGTTAAATTTGACCATTCGGGATCTGCGTCTCGATAACATCGAAAACCCAACCCATGCAAAACTCAAGCAACTGGTTTGCGAGCGGTCGCTCGTTTTGCGTAATTGTCTGACATCCGTGCACATAGAACTTGTTCCGCTTACTCTTACGGCGGGAATTCCACAAACTGCTAGCACTTGTGTCGACCGGACCGGGGAAATTGAGCCGGTAGAAAACTTCTCGACAGGGACATTGGAAGACATAATGTTTGTGCGCGCCTGCGTAATTGTTGACATCATGCTTCCCGGAATGGGTATTGGTGCTGCGCTGACGAAAGACGCATCAGGCGGCTACATCATGGTGGCCTCCTCTGCCTTCAAGCGGGAGCCGTGAGTAGATGTTTTCTGATTTCCAGATAAAGTTAAACGAGTTCTTCAAAGATGATGGTGGAACAGCCACGATCGAGTTCGTCCTCTGGTTTCCGCTCCTAATGTTTTGGTTGTTTGGCATCGTTGTATTCTTCGACGCATTCAAGTCACGCGGCGCACTAATATCGGCGAACACGATCGTGGCGGATATTATATCCCGAAATAGCGAAGTAACTGAAAACTACATAGACCTGCTTCAACTTTTGCAATCATCTCTCTTGCCTAAAACGAGTGGCGGCGGATTGAGGATCAGTAGCATATTGTACACAGTCGACCCAGATATTGTGAACGATCCAGGCACCTACACGGTTCAATGGTCTGGAATTGCGGGAAGCGCCACGATCGTGTTGGAGGATGACGATATTCAGGTATCTGACCTTCCAGAAATGTACAGTAGCGAGACAGTACTGCTGGTCGAGTCCTTCGTACCATACGTGCCGATGACACGTTATGTCGGTATGACCATTACAACACTGCGCAGAACAATCGCTATCAGCCCACGCTATGACTCCAGAGTTGTGTGGGTCAATGAGTAGTTAAGCACGATTTATTGGGTCAAGTCCAGAATTTGCTGTAAATTGGGCCTATAAGAAGGCGGTTTAATCTC
>CALCGO010000052.1 GCA_937901055.1 uncultured Rhodobacterales bacterium | reverse complement strand
CGGCCGGATTGTTGGTGTCTACGATTACGACTTTGTCGCCGTCTTGCAGGTCCAACATTTCCGGCGTCTCAAAGCCCCAACGTTTCAACACGAATGCGGCCTCGGTGTTCGGCGCGCCTTGCACGTAGGCTGTTGCAGGTTTGTCCTGCATTTCGTTCAGGTACCATGCCCAAATCAGGGCGGAGGCGGTTGCGTCGGTGTCGGGGGCCGTGTGGCCAAAAATCTTGATCATGAGGTGACTCTTTTTGTGCGCTGCAATAATTCCGCTTTATATATGCGGGTGACAGGGCTTTGTCACCTATTAGTGGTAATCTGTGCGTGCATCTCTTGACTCACCCAAAATGCTTGCCTAGATACCTACCGTTAGCACTCAACGGTGGTGAGTGCCAAAAGGCAAAACCACCCTAAAACGGAATACTCGATAGGAGCATCCACAATGGCATTTACACCTCTGCATGATCGCGTTGTTGTTCGTCGTCTTGAAGAAGATGAGAAAACAGCTGGCGGCCTGATTATCCCTGACGCGGCTAAAGAAAAACCATCCGAAGGCGAAGTTGTTTCTGTTGGTGCAGGCGCACGCGACGAAGACGGTGATCGCATCGACATGGACGTAAAAGCTGGCGACAAAGTATTGTTCGGCAAATGGTCCGGTACAGAAATTCGCCTTGCAGGCGAAGATCTGTTGATCATGAAAGAATCCGACATCCTGGGCATTATTGCTTAAGCGACCCCTATTATAAGGAGCATCCATCATGGCTGCAAAAGACGTAAAGTTTGACACAGACGCCCGCAATCGCATGCTGTCCGGCGTTGATATTCTGGCAAACGCTGTAAAAGTAACGCTTGGCCCAAAGGGTCGTAACGTTGTTATCGACAAATCCTTCGGCGCACCACGCATCACCAAAGACGGTGTTACAGTGGCTAAAGAGATCGAGCTAGAAGACAAGTTCGAAAACATGGGCGCGCAGATGGTTAAAGAAGTAGCATCGCGCACTAATGATACAGCTGGCGACGGTACAACAACCGCGACAGTTCTGGCACAGGCTATCGTTCGCGAAGGCATGAAGTCGGTTGCTGCTGGCATGAACCCGATGGATCTGAAGCGCGGCATCGACGTGGCTGTTTCCAACGTTGTTGAAAACATCAAAGGCATGGCCCGCGAAGTTAAAGACAGCGATGAAGTTGCACAGGTTGGTACTATTTCCGCCAACGGCGAATCTGAAATCGGTCAGCAGATTGCAGGCGCTATGCAGCGTGTTGGCAATGAAGGTGTTATCACTGTTGAAGAAAACAAAGGTCTGGAAACTGAAACAGACGTTGTTGAAGGCATGCAGTTCGACCGCGGTTACCTGTCCCCTTACTTCATCACTAACCCTGACAAAATGATCGCTGACATGGAAGACTGTCTGATCCTGTTGCACGAAAAGAAACTTTCGTCGCTTCAGCCAATGGTTCCATTGTTGGAAACAGTTATCCAGTCCGGCAAACCACTTATGATCATTGCTGAAGATGTTGACGGCGAAGCGCTGGCGACTTTGGTTGTGAACAAGCTACGTGGCGGCCTGAAAATTGCTGCTGTTAAAGCACCTGGTTTCGGTGATCGTCGTAAAGCCATGTTGCAGGATATCGCTATCCTGACAGGTGGTCAGGTTATCTCTGAAGATCTTGGCATGAAGCTTGAGTCGGTTACTATCGACATGCTTGGTACTGCGAAGAAAGTTCAGATTACTAAAGACGAGACTACTATCGTTGATGGTAATGGTGAGAAAGCCGAGATCGAAGCACGTGTTGCACAGATCCGCACACAGATCGAAGAAACTTCTTCGGATTACGATCGTGAAAAACTTCAAGAGCGTGTGGCTAAATTGGCCGGCGGTGTTGCTGTTATCCGCGTTGGTGGTTCCACAGAGATCGAAGTTAAAGAACGTAAAGACCGTGTTGACGATGCACTGAACGCGACCCGCGCTGCGGTTCAAGAAGGTGTTATCGTTGGTGGTGGTGTTGCACTTGTGCAGGCTGCTAAAGGCCTTGCCGATTTGACTGGTGCCAACTCTGACCAGACTGCCGGTATCGCTATCGTTCGTCGTGCGCTTGAAGCACCGCTGCGTCAGATTGCTGACAATGCTGGTGTTGACGGTGCGGTTGTAGCTGGCAAAATTCGCGAGAGCGATGATTCCAACTTCGGCTTCAACGCTCAGACAGAAGAATATGGTAACATGTTCGACTTCGGCATCATCGACCCTGCATTGGTTACACGTACTGCTCTGCAGGACGCGGGCTCCATTGCTGGCCTGTTGATCACAACCGAAGCTATGATCGCTGACAAACCTGCACCAGCTGGTGCCGCTGCTGGCGGAATGCCAGACATGGGCGGCATGGGTGGCATGGGCGGCATGATGTAAGGTTAAATCCTAAACGGGATTTGACCGTAGGTGACAGGTGTTTGACCTTCGGGCCAGATGCCGAGAACTTTTACGCTCAGCAATTGATTTGGGTCGCCTCAGGGCGGCCCTTTTCGTTTCAGAACACAATCTATTGTTTGATTTCGGGTGGCGTTTTTGGCCCAACCGCGGTTTAAAAGGCTATGCGGTTAATCCTGATTACAATTTTAGCTTTGATAGCCTTCGCGGCGAATTCCATCCTTGTTCGCATCGCGTTGGAGCATGAACAAATTGGACCCGGTGCGTTTGCAGCGGTACGTTTGGTTTCCGGTGCAATGATGTTGGGCGTTCTCGTGGCCCTTCGCGGCGGGGTTCGTGGCATGATCGGACATGGTAGTGCGTATTCAGCAACCGCGTTGTTTGTGTACGCAGTTGCGTTTTCGTTTGCCTATGTAACGCTTGATACAGGAACCGGTGCGCTGATCCTGTTTGGCGGGGTGCAAGTCACGATGTTTTTCGGGGCCGTAGTCATGGGTGAACGCCCGAGCCGCGCCCGCTGGATAGGCGCACTTGTGGGATTGTCGGGGCTGGCGATTATGTTCGGGCCAACAGCCGGCAAGCCCGATTTGTTAGGCGCACTTCTTATGTCAATATCCGCATTGGGGTGGGGTGTGTATTCGCTGCTCGGTCGTAGGGTGTCGGTGCCACTCGAAGCGACTGCCGCGAACTTTCTGATCGCAGCGCCTTTTGGGCTGCTAGTTTGGTGGCTGTTTCCGGTGGGGGCCGAGATCAGCCGATCCGGTGTGCTGCTGGCCGTTGCATCTGGCGCGCTTGCGTCTGGTATCGGGTATGCGATTTGGTATTCAGTGTTGCCGCAGCTGAAATCAACGACGGCAGCCATCGTGCAGCTTTCGGTTCCAGTCATTGCGCTTGGTGGTGGAGTGATCCTGCTGGGCGAAGCGTTGACGTGGGCATTTGCGCTGTCAGCACCGCTTATTATACTGGGTGTGTTGATCGCTATTCGGCGATGATCCGCGTCTAATCCCGACTTCCGTTTGGGAAAGCTTGATTGAAAATCATTTTTGGCGCAGTCTATTTTTTGTGAAATAATCTTTAAACAAATTTGATATTGGGAGATAGAAATATGGCTGGTGAAAACGACAAGTTCGAAGTGTATCAAGACAAGCGCGGGGAATACCGTTGGCGTCGTAAAGCCTCTAATGGTCAAATTGTTGGTGCGGCATGCGAAGGGTATGTGAAAAAGTCTGACTGCGAGGCGAACATGAACCGCGGCCCTAAGGATAGCGACAAGTGGGAGTTCTATGAGGACAAAGCTGGCGAGCATCGTTGGCGTCGTAAGGCAAGCAACGGCCAGATTGTTGGCGCTGCGTCTGAGGGCTACAAGAAAAAATCCGATGCCAAGGCAAACGCTGAGCGTCAGGGTTATTCTGACTGATACTTGAAGTATTGTTATTGAAACGCTCCGGCTGAATGTCGGGGCGTTTTCTTTGGGGGCTACTCTTTCGGGGAGATGCGGTTTATGTGCCCCATCTTACGCCCGATTTTGACATCGGCCTTGCCGTAAAGATGCAAGGCACCCTCGAGGTTGGCATAATCCAGCACATCATCACCGATCAGGTTGGTCATCACCGCATTGGAATGCCGCTGCCCGTCGCCAAGTTGCCAGCCAGCAACTGCGCGGATGTGTTGTTCGAACTGGTCGATGACGCAGGCGTTTTGCGTCCAGTGGCCGGAATTATGCACCCGCGGTGCGATTTCGTTAACGATCAGGCCGGTGTCCGTCACAAACAGTTCCACGCCCATGACACCAACGTAATCGAGAGCGTTTAGGATTTTACCAGCCAATAGGATGGCGTCCATATGTTGGCCCGCCGCCAGAGCGGCAGGGACAGTAGTGGTGTCGAGGATGCCGTCTTTGTGGACGTTCTCGCCCGGGTCATAACAGACTACGGCGCCGTCGATACCACGGGCGGCGATTACGGAAACTTCGCGGGTGAAGTTCACGAAGCCTTCCAACACTGCGGGCGCACCTTTTAGTGCGTCAAAGGCGTCTTCGGCTTGAGTGAAGTCAGTGATGCGGGCTTGCCCTTTGCCGTCATATCCAAAACGGCGGGTTTTTAGGATGGCTGGTGTGCCGATGGTTTCCAGCGCGGCGGTCAAATCAGACAGGCTGTCGATCTGCGCATAAGGCGCGACCGTGATGCCGAGGTCTGTAAGGAAGGCTTTTTCGGTGATGCGGTCTTGGGAAACGGCCAAGGCGTTTCTAGTGGGGTGGATCGGGCGGACGGATTCTATGACGTCTAATGCCTCTGTCGGGATGTTTTCGAATTCATAGGTGATGATGTCAACAGAATTGGCGAAAGCTTTGAGGGCGTCGATATCGTCATATCCCGCGGTGGTGACACGGTGTGCCACATCGCCTGCCGGAGGATTGGCGGCAGGCTCAAAAATGTGGGTTTTCAGCCCAAGACGTGCTGCGGCCATCGACAGCATTCGGCCCAGTTGTCCGCCACCAAGAATACCGATAGTCGCGCCGGGTTGCAGGGCGTTAGTCATGGGGTTCGTCCGCAATGGAGTTGGAAAGATCTGTGCGCCATGCTTCCAGCCGATCGGCCAGTGCAGCGTCGTTGTTCGCAAGGATCGCGGCGGCCATCAAGCCTGCGTTCGCAGCCCCCGCCGCGCCGATTGCCATAGTGCCGACAGGGAACCCTTTGGGCATCTGTACTATGGAATAGAGAGAGTCTACGCCTGACAATGCCTTGGTCTGGATCGGAACCCCCAACACTGGCACGCGGGTTTTGGAGGCCATCATACCGGGCAAATGTGCCGCCCCTCCGGCGCCAGCGATGATAACCTGCAAGCCACGCTCGACCGCTGTTTTTCCGTAAGCCCAAAGACGATCCGGCGTGCGGTGGGCGGAAACGATCTTGGTTTCATACGCTACACCTAGTTCATCGAGAATGTCGGCAGCCAATTTCATTGTCGGCCAGTCGGACTGGCTGCCCATGATGATGCCGATTTTTGGTTGGGTCATTTGTTGGCTCCGTCCATTTCGGGAAGGCCGCACTATAGCCATTGAAGGCGTTGGTGCAAGGCATGTGAATTAGGCGATGATATCGGGGGTTAATTCATCCTCGATCCGCGTGATTTGGTCTTTGAGCGACAGTTTTTGTTTTTTCAATCGGCGCAGGGTTAACGGCTCTGCTGTGCGCGCTTCGCCGAGGGCGTGGATGGCGTCATCCAGATCGCGGTGTTCGCGCTGAAGCATCGCCAGACGCACTCGCAAAATTTCGCGGTGGCCCATGGTGGGTGGTGTAGTCATGACGCCAGCGCCCCTTTGGTTTCGTCGGCTGAGTATACCAAGAAGGGGTGCGCGCGAATACCCCTGTGGACTTGTTTTTATGCTGACGTAGGCCCATATTTTGCTTAACACCGCCGTTGTTGTGAAAAGGTCTGCCACATGCCGAAGTTTTCGTTTTCGTCGCACCCGTATCTGTTGGGTTTTGACGCATTGGAGCAAATGCTCGAGAGCAGTGCAAAGATTAACAACGATGGGTACCCGCCATATAATATCGAACAACTAAGCGAGGATCGTTTTCGCATTATCCTGGCGGTCGCCGGGTTCGCGATTGAGGATTTGTCGGTGGTTGTCGAGGGGCCACAGCTGAGTATTCGTGGTGAACAAACAAAGAATGGCTCCGAATTTCTGCACCAAGGCATCGCATCAAGGCAATTTACGAGAGCTTTTGTCCTCGCAGAGTGTATTGAGACGATCGGCAGCAATTTGGAAAATGGGCTGCTGATTGTCGAATTGCGTCGGATTCCGGTGAATCACGTAACACGCCAGATTAAGATCGCCTGAATTCGACGAAATTGGAGAATCGGGTATTTACAACTTAAACGATTCGCGTGGCTCGAAAACACCCCAATATCGGTGCATATCCATTTGAACATATCTAATTGGATAAGTATTTTGCGAAGTTTTCGAGTTTTCAAATTGGTAATATCTAGGCATTTCAATTTTATTGAAGTTAAGTGCGGTTTTGTCATAGTTGTGACAAAATTTCTTAAATAGGTAACGTAACGGTGTTTTTGTGCTCGGATGCTGTGCCACAAGTTGTTAAGTTCATATTGTTAGTAACTAGTACTGAGGACCGTGAGTATCATGTAGATGCTCAAATCGCCTGCCCCGTGTTGTGGTGCATGTGAATTAGCTGGCGGGCCGCATTATTTAACACGTACCGATGCAGTCGCAAGACGCGTCTATTAGTGAGTTTATGATGGGGTATTAAGCAATGGTTCTTGTTTTTGAGGGTGTCCCCCTCTGGGCAAGATGCCGAGTTCACACGTATCGCCCGAATGGCGTACGGTTTTTGAAGTTTAAGAGCATGGGTCCACCCTACGGACCCATGCTTTTTTTATGCTCAATCGGTATTTAGCTTAGACAGCGATCAGCCCAAGTTGCTCCAACTTCAGGATCACCTGATGCGCGCAATTGTCGACGTCTACGTTTTCGGTGTCTACAACCAGCTCGGCTTTTGTTGGGGATTCATAGGGGTCAGAAATTCCGGTGAATTCTTTGATTTTCCCCTCGCGCGCCAATTTGTAGAGGCCCTTGCGATCACGTCGTTCGCATTCTTCGATGCTGGTGGATACGTGGACTTCGATGAACGTTCCGAAGCTCTCGATTTCTTCACGCACGGCGCGACGGGTGGCGGTGTAGGGTGCGATCGGTGCACAGATTGCAATACCGCCGTTCTTGGTGATCTCGGAGGCGACATAACCGATGCGACGAATGTTCAGATCACGGTGTTCTTTGCTGAAGCCAAGTTCGGAGGACAGGTTTTTACGAACCACGTCACCGTCTAGCAACGTGACCGGTCGGCCGCCCATTTCCATCATCTTTACCATTAGGGCGTTGGCGATGGTGGACTTACCGGAACCGGAGAGACCGGTGAAGAACACGGTGAATCCCTGTTTGGATTTGGCCGGGCGCGTGCGACGCAATTCGGTGACAACATTGGGGAAGGAAAACCAGTCAGGGATGTCCAGACCTTCCACTAAACGCCGGCGCAATTCAGTGCCCGAGATGTTTAGAATTGTCAGGCTTTCGTCAACTTCGTCGATCGGCTCGTACTGGGCTTTTTCCTGCACATAAACCATGTGCTTGAAATCAACCATCTCGACGCCGATCTCGTCCTCATGCTTTCTGAACAACTCTTGTGCATCGTACGGGCCGTAGAAATCGTTTCCGTCTGAATCTTTACCCGGGCCTGCGTGATCGCGACCAACAATGAAGTGCGTGCAACCGTGGTTGGCGCGGATCAGGCCGTGCCAAACAGCTTCGCGTGGGCCGCCCATACGCATAGCCAGATTCAACAGCGACAGGGATGTTGTGGAGGAAGGATATTTATCTAGTACCGCTTCATAGCACCGCACGCGCGTGAAGTGGTCGATATCGCCGGGTTTGGTCAAGCCGACGACCGGATGGATAAGCAAGTTGGCTTGCGCTTCCTTGGCTGCGCGGAACGTCAGTTCCTGATGCGCACGGTGCAAAGGATTGCGGGTCTGGAAGGCAACGACTCGACGCCAGCCCATTTTGCGGAAATATGTGCGCAGCTCGTTCGGTGTGTTGCGGCGACCACGATAATCGTAATGTACGGGGGCCTGAATTCCGGTGATTGGGCCGCCGAGGTATGTGTTGCCGGCGGTATGATGCAAGTAGTTCACAGCGGGGTGGGCGATATCGTCTGAACCATACACACCTTTGGCTTCCACGGACTTATCCGGCGACCATTTGTCGGTGATCGACAGGATGGCGAGGATAACACCTTCTGGGTCCCGCAGCGCGATGTCTTGGCCTGCTTTGATGGTCTCGGCAAACGCATCCGATACATCGAGGTTAATCGGCATCGGCCAAAGCGAACCATCAGCAAGACGCATGCCTTTAACTACGCTGTCGTAGTCCTCTTCGCTCAGAAATCCTTTTAGCGGGTTGAAGCCGCCGTTCATCAGAAGTTCGAGATCGCAAAGCTGACGAGCGGTCAGGTCCCAGCTCGGCAGATCGCCCGCTTCAACCTTCAGCTTCATGGCGCTGTCGTAAGAGACGTATAATTCAGGGACGGGGGCGTGTGGTTGGTTCGGCATCTTATTCTCGATCAATTGCAGGAAACGGGGCTGTTATTGGCCCCGTTTACCCGCATTATAAATCGATTTCCAACCAAAACGCGCGAAAATTGGTGATAAACACGAATTACCAGCGTACAAGGTAACGAAGGAACAGTTTCCTGCTACTCGTCGGCAGCGAGGAAACGTTCCGCTTCCAATGCTGCCATACAACCCATGCCTGCCGAAGTGACAGCCTGACGGTATTTGTAATCGGTCAAATCACCAGCCGCAAACACACCGGGAATCGATGTTTCAGTACTGTCAGGTTTTGTCACAACATATCCGCCCATGTGGGTTTCAAGTTGGTCTATAACCAATTCGGACGCCGGCGAGTGGCCGATGGCGATGAAGACGCCTTTACATGGAATATCGGTGATTTCACCAGTTTTGAC
Source organism: uncultured Rhodobacterales bacterium (assembly GCA_937901055.1). Taxonomy (GTDB): domain Bacteria; phylum Pseudomonadota; class Alphaproteobacteria; order Rhodobacterales; family Rhodobacteraceae; genus NORP23. Next base: position 3,961 of record CALCGO010000052.1, on the reverse strand, counting down.
GTTTTTAACTTTAACGCCCTCGACACCCAGTGGCATGTCTGTGCCGTAAACCTCTTCCAGTTCATTAAACCAGAGCGGTTCGATTTTCGGGTTGTTCAGGAGGCGGTGTTCAAGAATTTTCTCTGAACGCAATTCGTCACGACGGTGGATTAGCGTGACCTTTGAAGCGAAATTTGTCAGGAACAGGGCTTCTTCAACGGCAGAATTACCACCTCCGACTACTACCACTTCTTGGCCGCGATAGAAGAAACCGTCGCAGGTGGCGCAAGCCGACACTCCGAAGCCTTTGAATTTCTCTTCTGTCTGCATTCCCAACCATTTGGCTTGGGCGCCAGTCGCCAGAACTACAGCGTCGGCAGTGTATGTGGTGCCGGTGTCACCGATCGCCGTGAACGGTCGTTTGGACAGATCCAGCGATGAGATATGATCCGCGATAATGTTGGTGCCCGCTTCGCGAGCGTGTTCTTCCATCTGGATCATGAGATCCGGGCCCTGCACTTCTTTATGGCCGGGCCAATTTTCAACTTCGGTGGTGATTGTCAGCTGACCACCGGGCTGGATGCCTTGCACAAGGGTGGGTTCAAGCATGGCACGCGATGCATAAACGCCAGCCGTATATCCGGCAGGACCGGAGCCGATGATAAGGACGCGGGTGTGATGAGTATCGGACATTTTGGGAACCTTTTAATTTGAGTTGGTAGGTATATAGGTCGTACGGGGCCGCCTGTGAAGGTGCTGCAAGGTGCGAAATAATGTTGCGGTTGTGCGAAATATTATTGCGTATAGACGGCGGTACGCCTAATAAGAGGACTTCAAATGAGCAGGAAAAATTATGCCAGGCAGTAAACTCGATCCGATTGACCGGAAAATCCTCGCAGAACTACAGGCTGATGGCCGTATGACGAACGTGGAACTTTCTACACGCGTCGGAATTTCTGCACCGCCTTGTTTGCGCCGTGTACGGTCGCTGGAAGATGCCGGATTTATCAAGGGATATCATGCCGATGTGAATGCCCGCGATCTGGGCTTCGAGGTGCAAGTGTTCGCGATGGTTGGATTGCATTCGCAAGCCGAAGTTGACCTGTCGGAATTTGAAAACAAAGCCCGCAGCTGGCCGTTTGTTCGCGAATGCCACATGCTTAACGGCGAGATTGATTTCATTTTGAAGTGCGTTGCGCCGGATTTGTCGTCGTTCCAACAGTTTTTGACCGAGGAACTGACATCCGCTGACAACGTGGCGAGCGTTAAGACTTCGTTAGTCATTCGCTGTGCCAAGGACGAACCAGGTGTTCCGTTTTCGGTAATTGAAGCACGGGCGATTGACCAGACTTAAAGTCTGATGACGGAAATCAGGCGACCGTAGTCTGGCTCGCCAGCGTGTGTTGTGCGGCGGTAGGAATAGTATTTCTTCGGTGCACTGTAGGTGCATTCCCCGACCCAATTAGCGGTTTTTATGCTAGCCTCGCGCAGGCGATATAGAACGAAGGATGGCAGATCGAACTGCATCTTGTCGCCTTTACCGTTGATGAAGAACCGTGTGTAGTCGGGGTTTTCATCTGCGAAGGTTTCAAAGAATTCCTGCCCAACTTCATAAGCTGCTTGGCTGATGCAAGGGCCGACGACGGCGGAGATGTTCTCGCGGTTCGCGCCAAGCCGGATCATCGCGTCTATGGTATTGTCGGTGATTCCGGAAATGGCGCCCTTCCAACCAGCGTGAGCAGCGCCGACGACTTGAGCGTCAGGGTCAGAGAATAGAACGGGGGCACAGTCTGCTGTTAGAATGCCTAGACCGATGCCCTTGGTTTTGGTCACCATAGCGTCGGCTTTTGGGCGCTCGTTTGACCATTCTGGATCTGTGACTTCGATCACGTCAGTAGAATGCACTTGGTGCAACGACAGTAGTGCATTTGCTGGTAGGCCTGTGGCCTCGGCAACGAAGGTGCGGTTGGTTTTTACCAAAGCGGGGTCATCGGATGACCCCGTCCCACAGTTTAGCCCTGCATAAATGCCTTCCGACACGCCAAATTCACGGGTGAAGAACCCGTGGCGTGCCGGTTTAAGGTCTGGATCACTCAGGTGGTTCAACATCGTCTTCAAATCCGGGTGCGTGCGGGGCGTCGTTATGAACGATCGCCATGACTTTAAACAAAGTGCCCATTTCGTCAGGGTGGGTCAGGCGGTGGTGCGCGGAGCCGATTTCCTCGACGATCTTTTGGTCTGCACCGCCTGCCAGCGTTTGGGCGCGTTGGTTGATGCCGATGCGTTGTAGGAATGTGCCTTGCGGGGCGAGGCCTTCGGTTCGTGCAGCACCAGCTGCACGTGCGATGGCAGCGAAGTTTACGTGAGCCGTTACGTCGGCTTCCCCATGGGGGTGATCCAGTTCGTTTATGGGATCGTGGTTTTTCACAGCTTGCAGTGTATCGCCGGCGCCATCCCATTCGCCGTAGTCAATTACAAGGGCCACGCCGCCATGTTTGGCGATGCGGTCACCGACAGTGGCGGCGACGTTTTCTGCGGCGTAGGATACTTCGGCGAACAGGTTCTCCGGCAAACCTGTGAAGAATTCGTCAAGATCCGCGTTTGGTGTCGGGCGGCCAAGGGTGAAAGCCAGTTTTCCATCGACCACATCAACCATACGCTCTCGCCAGCCAGCGTCGCTTGGGCTGAACTGGTGGATTGGCAAGGCGTCGAAGAATTCGTTCGCAACGAGGAATATCGGTAGTTCAGGCAGCTCTTCGACGGCGTTCACCCAGTTCGGGGTTCCCTCCATTATCAAAGTCGACGCTTGTTTACGGCGCAGGGCAGGGCTTGTTTCAACCAGCCAGACTTCAGCGGCTTCAAGGAATGATGGCATAGCTTGGGCGGTGCGAAGGATGTCTGCCATCAATGTGCCACGACCCGGGCCGAGTTCGACTAGCGCGAATTTCGCGGGGCGGCCTTGGTCTACCCACGTTTGGATCAGCCAAAGCGCCAGCATCTCGCCAAACATTTGGGATACTTCGGGGGCTGTTACAAAATCGCCGTCGGGGCCGAAAGGGTCACGGGTGGTGTAATAGCCGTGCGTTGGGTCGCTTAGGCAGATGTGCATGTATTCGGCGACGCTGATCGGGCCAGCCTCGGCAATGCGGGATTTCAGGGTTTCGGTAAGCTCGGTCATGTGCGTCTACGGCTCCAGAATATCAGGGCTATGCCGATGAAAATCATCGGTAGCGAAAGGATTTGGCCTTGCGTTAGGCCAGCGTTGCCGAGCGTAATGACATACCCAAACGGATTATCCAACGAGACAAATTGCGCATCAGCTTGGCGAAACAGCTCCACAAACATCCGTGCCAAACCGTAGCCAAGGAAAAACACGCCAGTGATCATGCCGGAGAAGTGTAGGGCGCGGAAGCGCATGACGAGCCATAGAATTATGAATCCCAGCAACAGACCTTCTAGTCCAGCCTCATAAAGTTGGCTTGGGTGGCGTGTGCAAACAAGGAGCCATGTATCGGGGCAATCAGCCCCCGGAAATTCGACGCCCCAAGGTGCGGTTGTGGGCCGCCCCCAAAGTTCCGGGCGGATGAAATTTGCGATGCGACCAAGGAACAAGCCGATGGGGGAAGCGATGGCGATAGCATCTGCAACGGACCAAAGGGGCAGTTTGTGACGCCATGAATAAATGGTCGTGGCAACAATCACGCCTGCGAACCCGCCATGGAAAGACATCCCGCCATTCCAGACTTGTAGGATTTCGGCAGGGTGAGACAGGTAATATTCAGGTTGATAAAATAGCACGAAACCAAGTCGACCACCCAACACCACACCGAGGATTAACCACGTTAACAGGTCTTCGGCATTCTCGGGTGACATGGGGGCTGTGCTTTTCCACACCTTGGCGTTTTTCATCAGATGTACGATTACGCGCCAGCCGATTACCAACCCGCCGATATAGGCCAATGAGTACCAGCGCAGTGCCAAA
>CALCGO010000051.1 GCA_937901055.1 uncultured Rhodobacterales bacterium | reverse complement strand
CGTTTGGGAGTTCGTTGAAGGTTGTTGTCAAGAGTTTGAGATAGCTGTGCCTTCACGGGATGAAGCAGTTGGTCATTTGAGAGTTCTGTTGGCTGAGTATTTAGAGGATATGGCCTAGGCTATACTTTCCAAGAAGCATAATGGTCAGCAATCGACTGCGGCACGACGAGCGCCTCGGTTAAAATACTGAGCGTTATCTGAGATTTAGACCCGAATATTGCATCCGTTATAAGGCCTTGGTGGCGGAGACGAAGGGATTCGAACCCTCGATACCGTTCCCGGTATACTCCCTTAGCAGGGGAGCGCCTTCGACCACTCGGCCACGTCTCCGAGGAGGTGTTTAGCCTTTCGCAAAGGGATTCCACAAGCGGTTTTTTTTAACTATTGTTTGGCGCCTGCGAACGCCCTTGAATTCGATGAAACTGATGCGTGAAAACGGCGACGCCGAGTAGCGGAACGACGAGGTTTACGACAGGGATCGACAGCGGGATGGCCATGAAAATTCCGGCCAGCCAAATTTCCACGAAGTGTTTCTTGCGAAGTTTGTTGGCTGCGGTCATGCCAATACGCCGGGCGGCGACGAGTTGGAAGTATTCGCGCCCTAGCAGGAAGCCGTTAACAATCCAGAATATGATCGGAGCCAACAGAGTTGAGGCGAAATATATGATCAGGGCGAGTAGGTTGGCCAGTACCATGATGCCAAGAAATTTTGTGGCGTCTATCATGACTTCGGTGAATGGTAGGCTCTTTGCCGGCGGTAAGTGTGGGTAGTGTTTAGTCTCGACCGCATCGGCGATGTCCTCGATGAAAAAACCGATCACTAGTGACGCTACGGGAAACATCAAAAAGGCAGACAACAGGAACATTGCGATTAGGGCGCCTCCAGATGCGATTGCGCCAAAGTTGGTAACTTCGCCGACGAATGGCAGTGTGACTGCGTCGGGGATTGCCCACCCGATCAGAATTGTGAAGGCGTAGAACGTCGCGGCCAGAAAAGCCAATGTCAATCCGATGGAGCGCCAAAAGACGGACTGAAATTTACGGTCTGTTAGCTGCGCTAACGCCAGTTGAAAGTCTTGGAACAAGTTCATTCAGACACCCACGAAGTTATGGCGTCGACCTCTGGACGGGGGCGTTCCGGGGGGGCTATCCGTTCTGTTCCGATGTGAATGAATCCGGCGACGATTTCAGACTTCGACAGCGAAAGCCCATTTTTCAGGAATGTTCGATCGCTCGCCATCCAGCCAGTTAACCAGTTTGCACCCCAACCGCTGGCTAGGGCGGCGTTCAACATAGACAGGCAAACGGCGCCCGCGGAAAGAACCTGTTCGATCTCAGGGACCTTCGGGGACGGCACGGGAGAGGATACTACGGCAACGACCAATTCTGCGTCCGCGAATTGCCGACGGGTTTTTTCCAGCTTATCACCCTCGATCCCCAATTGTGGGCCACGCCGGATTACTTCTTCGGCCAAACGTTGCAGTGCTGTGCCTTCCAGCACAATAAACCGCCACGGCTCCAACTTGCCGTGGTCTGGTGTGCGCGCGGCGGCGGTCAGTATAGGAAGCAGTTCTTCGCGCGTTGGAACGGGCACGGTCAGAGTTTTGGCTGGTCGTGAGCGACGGGTAAGTAGGAAATCGAGCACTTCTGGGCGTGGATCGGACATTACGGCTCCTGTTTGTTACATGGTGGTATTTCGGGGCCGTGGGGCAAAGTGTCAAGGTTTATACCCACTATACAAATGGACAGGCACACAGTAGAAGGCAGCCAACACCAAATTGTTCCGCCGCGCGTTCGATCATTCCGCGCCCGTGACCCGCATTCCGAGAGAAAAGACATGACAGAATTTGAGGGCGTCGTACCGACGCTGGCGCAAGCATTGAATAAACGGGGTTACGAAACCCTGACACCCGTGCAAACAGCGATGTTGGCACCTGATTTGGATGGCGTGGATGCGTTGGTTTCAGCGCAAACAGGATCGGGTAAAACGGTAGCATTCGGTCTGGCGATCGCGCCGACATTGTTGGGCAAAAAAGACAAGCTTGGATTTGCAGTTGCTCCTGCTGCTTTGGTGATTGCACCAACGCGCGAGTTGGCGTTGCAGGTAAAGCGTGAGCTGGAATGGCTCTACGGCGAAGCGGGCGCATCCATCGCATCGTGCGTTGGTGGTATGGATATGCGGACCGAACGCCGCGCACTTGAAGGCGGGGCACATATTGTTGTCGGCACACCCGGCCGTTTGCGCGACCATATCGAACGTAGATCGTTGAATTTGGAAGGACTGAAAGCAGTCGTTCTGGATGAGGCAGACGAGATGCTTGATCTGGGTTTCCGCGACGAGCTTGAATTTATTCTTGGTGCGTCTCCGGATGATCGACGGACGTTGATGTTCTCGGCCACGGTGCCTCGCTCAATCGCTAACCTTGCTGCGCGCTATCAACGCGACGCCGTGCGTGTTGCGGTCGCTTCCGAGCAAAAACAGCATTCGGACATCGAGTACCGTGGATTGGTCGTCGCACCGCCTGATACGGAAAACGCGATCATTAACGTTTTGCGATACTACGAAGCCAAGAATGCGATTGTGTTTTGCAATACCCGTGCAACCGTTAATCATATGACGGCGCGGTTTAACAATCGTGGATTCTCGGTTGTGGCGCTGTCAGGTGAGCTTAGCCAGAACGAGCGTACCCACGCCTTGCAAGCTATGCGCGATGGTCGTGCGCGGGTTTGTATCGCAACGGATGTTGCTGCACGTGGTATCGATTTGCCAAACCTTGAGTTGGTTGTCCACGCAGATTTGCCGAAAAACAAGGAATCCTTGTTACACCGAAGCGGCCGTACTGGTCGTGCTGGACGCAAAGGTGTCAGTGTTCTGATCGTGCCATTCCGCGCGCGCAATCGTACTGAAAGGTTGCTGCGCAATGCGAATGTTGGCGCGACTTGGGACAGCCCTCCGTCCGCCGAAGAAGTATTAAAGCGCGATAACGAACGTTTCTTGTCGGACCCAGCCTTGACTGAAACGCTGACCGAAGCCGAAGCCGGTTTTGCACAAGATCTTCTGGCGCAGCACAGCCCTGAACAAATCGCCGGTGCGTTGGTCCGGATGTACCGTGCGGGTCGTTCAGCCCCCGAAGAATTGCGTCCAGCAAGTTCCAACGAGCGCGATGAGAAACCGCATAACCGTAAAGGTTTTGGCGATAGCGTGTGGTTCTCGCTTTCGATCGGCTTCAAACAGAAGGCGGAAGCCCGCTGGATGTTGCCGATGCTTGTTAAGACTGGTCAGTTGAAGAAACACGAAATCGGCGCGATCAAGGTTCAACAATCCGTAACCTACATTGAGGTGGCCGCAGGTGGTGTGAACCGCTTTATGGATGCGATCAGCCCTTCGATGAAGCTGGAAAAGACGATCACCGTGACGAAGTTGGACGGTGTTCCACAAGTGGTAACAGAGGCACGCGCGCAGGAACCGGAAGGCACCAAGCCCTACAAATCCCGCAAACCCAAGCCGCCGCATCGCGGTAAGGGCCCTAAAAAGCCTTATGCCGGAAAACCTGGTGGGCCTGCGTCGCAGCGCAAAAAGCCAAAAAAACCTAAAAATAAGTAAACGCGTAAGCATCTAAGAACAGGATATCGCCTTGTCTCGACCAACAACCATTGCCGATTTCGCCAAACGCCTTCGCTTTGCGGAGGCATCCGCCCAGATAACGAAGCTTGGCGTTTCGCAAATCCGTATTGAAATATTGTCTGGCCTAACAGTCGCGCTGGCGCTGGTTCCCGAAGCCGTAGCGTTTGCGTTCGTCGCAGGCGTTGATCCGTTGGTGGGGCTGTATGCGGCATTCATGGTTGGCCTGATCACGGCGGTATTTGGCGGGCGACCGGGGATGATTTCCGGTGCGACCGGGGCTTTGGCAGTTGTGATGGTTGCGTTGGTGGCAGATCACGGTGTGCAGTATCTGTTCGCAACTGTGGTGTTGATGGGCATTTTGCAGGTATCGGCGGGTGTGTTCAGACTCGGCAAGTTTATTCGTATGGTTCCGCATCCTGTGATGCTGG
>CALCGO010000050.1 GCA_937901055.1 uncultured Rhodobacterales bacterium | reverse complement strand
TCCATCAAGTATTTGCCGGACGGCATACAGTTGACTAACAGTGGGATTTCCCCACCGATTTCGAAATCCTTAAGCGTCAGATCAACTTCCGCACGACCAGCCAACGCTAACAAATGCACCACAGCATTGGTTGATCCGCCCACCGCAGCATTCGCCAAAATGGCGTTTTCGAAATTCGCTTTAGTTAACACTTTGGAGAGCTTCAGGTCTTCGTCGACCATCTCGACAATGCGTTGTCCAGTTAGGTGCGCCAAGGCCATACGCCGTGCATCAACCGCTGGAAGTGCGGCGTTTGTGGGCAGACTTAAGCCCATTGCCTCAACTAAACTCGCCATAGTGGAGGCCGTGCCCATCGTCATACATACACCGGCAGATCGGCTCATGCCGGATTCTGCTGCCATGAAATCTTGCAGCGTCATCTCGCCAGCGCGAACATCTTCGGAAAAGCGCCATACATCGGTTCCCGACCCTATATCCTTACCTTTGAACTTGCCATTCAACATCGGACCAGATGAAACAACGATAGTCGGTAAATCGACGCTCGCTGCGCCCATCAACTGACCCGGAGTCGTCTTGTCACACCCACCCAAAAGCACAACTCCGTCAATGCCGTAAGCGCGAATGCTTTCCTCAACGTCCATTGCCAACAGGTTGCGAAACAGCATTGCAGTCGGTTTCATCTGTGTTTCGCCAAGCGACATGACCGGGAACTCCACTGGAAAACCACCGGCCTCCCAAACACCGCGTTTCACACCCTCGGCAAGTGTTCGCAGACCGGAGTTACAAGGCGTAAGTTCGGACCAGGTATTGCAAATCCCGATGATCGGGCGCCCATCAAATGCGTGGTCCGGAAAGCCCTGATTCTTCATCCAGCTACGATGAATAAATCCATCTTTGTCCAGTTTCCCGTACCAGTTTTGCGAGCGGCGGTTTGTCTTGTCAGTCATACTCTTTCTTTCCGCGAGTTTGCTTTTTGCGCCCATTCAGGCAACCAATCACCATGTGCGCTTATCAACTCACTAACCATCGCCCAAATTTGGTCAAGGTCAAGCTCTGCCGCGGTGTGCGGGTCAAGCATGGCTGCGTGGTATACGTTATCAATGTCTTCGTTTAAAAGTGCAGTAACGGTAAGTTCCTGAACATTAATATTTGTTCGCATCAATGCGATCAACTGCGGAGGAATGTCATTTACCACTGTTGGCTGAATGCCATTGGCATCGACCAGACAAGGTACTTCGACAGCGCAGCCTTCGGGCAGTTGCGGGATGTATCCGTGATTTGCAATATTGCCGTAAATAACGGCACTGGTATCCGTTGCGACCGCATTCATGATGGTCGCGGCGTATTCGTGTGATTGCTGAACCACGATTTGATCAGCCGTACGGAATTCTTCCGCCTGAGATTTCCAATCTGCAATCTGCTCGACACAGCGCTTGGGGTATTCATCCAGAGGAATTCCGAAACGCTCGATTATATCTTCTCGACCATTCTTTATGAAATAAGGTGTGTACTCGGCGAAATGCTCTGAGCTTTCGGTAACGAAATACCCTATACGCGTCATCATTTCGTATCGCACCAAGTTTGGACATCTAGGCGAGTACGGGTTGGTTTTTGGAACTAGTTCCCCGGACGCGTACCCTTCTTTCAACACCGGATACAAATCGCGGTAACTTCCATCTGGCAGGCGCTCTTCAAGGTTTAGGTAATACGCCATGTGATTAATGCCGGCCGAGCGATAACGCATATTCGCAAGATCAACACCAAGATCTCCCGCCAATTCTTTGGCTGTGCCTTGAACCGAGTGACACAAACCGACTTGTTTAATCGTCGGATATTTCGCCGCAATTGCCCAAATATTGATCGCCATTGGGTTAACGTACTGCAACATCAATGCGTCTGGGCAAACCTCAAGCATATCGTCGCATATTTTCCACAAGTGCGGCACAGTCCGTAGTCCGCGCATGATGCCGCCAACGCCAAGCGTGTCGGCAATAGTTTGGCGCAAACCGTAGTTTTTCGGGATGTCAAAGTCGGTAATTGTGCAGGGGTCATACCCGCCGATTTGGAACGCGACGACTACAAAATCCGCACCTTCAAGCGCCGCTCGTTGATCCGTGTACGTGGAAACTTTTGCGTCCACATTCATTGACGAAATCATTTTCCGCGCCACCAGAGCAGATTCTTCCAATCGGATATCGTCGATATCCATCAACGCAAATTGTGCGTCGGAAAGGGCTGGATAATGAAGCGCATCACCGATGATGTTCTTCATAAAAATGGTGGATCCAGCACCTATGAATGTTATTTTCTTCGTCATGTTAGCCCTCATTTTACCGCGCCGAGTGTCAAACCCGCGATGAAGTGTTTTTGCATCAGGAAGAACATGATTACCGGTGGCATCGCAGCAACGATCGAACCAGCTGAAACAAGATGCCATGCCGCAACCCACTGGCCGTTCAACGAATAAAGTCCGGCGGTAACAGGCTGCGTATCTGCGCCTTGTGTAAGCACCGTTGCCCAGAAATAGTCATTCCAAATGAAGGTAAATATCAGCACCGACAATGCTGCCATTGCAGGCCTCATTAGCGGCAAGACCACGTACCAGAATATTCGAAACTCGGAGACCCCCTCAACCCGTGCTGCCTCGATCAACTCATATGGTAACGCCTTGATGAAATTGCGCATGAACAGCGTCGCGAAACCCGTTTGAAAAGCAACGTGGAATAGGACAAGACCCGTCGTGGTATTGTATACGCCAAGGTTCAAAGTCAGCTCCCGTACCGGGATCATCAAGATCTGAAACGGCACGAAATTTCCGGCAACGAACAAGAAAAATACAAACAAGTTTGCTTTGAATTTGTAGACGCCCAGTGCAAAGCCGGTCATGCTGGACAAGACGATTACGCCTATGACGGTTGGGATCGTAACCTTGAAGCTGTTCAAAATATATTTCGCGATAGGCGAGTTGGTGAATACGGCCGTGTAATTCTCGATCATATTAAACGATGTCGGCCAACCCCAATAATTGCCGGACGTTAAATCACCCGCGGAGCGGATAGATGTTAATGCAACCGCGATCAGTGGTAAAAGCCAAATTATCAACGCGAAGGGCAATGCAGCTTTGTAAAGGTTTCGTACTGTTGTCGACGATTTTTCTATTGGTCTAGGAAACATCTTATAGCCCCTTTTCGTCGCGGTACATTTTGTAAAGAACTCCCGAAATGTAGACTAACATGATGGCGAGCAACACAACGGCAATAGCCGCGCCATACCCCATGCGGAACCCGTACTCCGAGAACGCTTTTTCGTACATATAGAACGCAAGCACGCGGCTTGAACCCCACGGGCCGCCGTCCGTCATTATCGATATAAGGTCAAAGGACCGTAACGCGCCAATCACCGTAACAACGATCGATATGAATGTTGCAGGTTTAAGCTGCGGCAAGATCACGTACCACAGCATCCTCCAACCCTTGGCATTGTCGAGTCGCGCGGCCTCGATCTGTTCAGGATCAACGGAGTTTAATCCCGTCAAGTATAAGATCATGCAGTATGCTGTTTGAGGCCAAAGACCAGCAGCGATAATGCCGTATGTTACGAAACGCTCGTCGGCCAATACAGCAATTGGTTCAAAACCGAAGGAAGTGATGACAACATTCAGTAATCCAAAGCTTGGATCGTAAAACCAAGTAAAAACCAGACCAACAACGACCTGTGAAATCACAAAAGGGAAAAAGAACAATGATTTGTAAATGCGAATACCGCGCACGGTCTGGTTTAAAAATAGCGCAACAAACAGTCCGCTCGGGATTGCCAGCATATATAATACCAGCCAAATAACATTGTTTTTGAGCGAGGTATAAAACGCCTCGTCGTCCATTAGTTCTACGTAATTCTGAAGACCGATGTATTCTTTTTCACCAAGACCATCCCATTTATAAAACGACAGACTGGCCGATTGGAATATCGGGAAAATTACATACATCAGGAACATAAAAATTCCGGGCGCCAGGAACACCCAAGGGGCGAGGCGTATCTGATTTGCTTTCCAGTATTTCGCAATCGATGACATTCTTCTCTCCCGAGTGGTACTATATTGAATGTGACACCCCCCGCAATTTGCGGGAGGTGCCGATCCTAAAGAACTGGCCCTTAGTGTTCTTTAGTAAACGCGTTGGCGTACTTTTTCGAGTCGATCTAAGATCGCGTCTAGACGATCAGGTTTAACCATGAATTCCTGGAAACCCTCCATGCCTGCTTTGGCCATCTCTGCTGGTGCATCACGGTCAAAGAACTGTGCGATACCACTAGTACCAGACAGCATTTCGAAACCAGCCTGCAAAAACACATCGTCAGCAACGGTAGAACCAGAGTTGACAGGCAACTGACCAAGTTCGGCGTTGATTGCAGTCTGCACATCAGCACGAGCGAGGTACGCCAAGAAGCGCTTCGCATCAACGGGGTTTTTCGCATTCGCAGTCAAATGCACTGTGTCAGTTGGTGCATCTTCAGCAAGGTCGATGCCCGCTGTGATTTCAGGGAACTGGAAGAACCCAAGTTGGTCATCAGTCAGGCCAGCTTCACGAAGTGGTGCAACCGCAAAGTTACCCATAATGTACATGGCAGCTTCGCCACGGACCATCGGTGGCAAAGCTTCCTGCCAGCTGTATGCAGCATGGTTCTCAAGGAAGAAATCACTTTCGATCAACTCAAGCCAGTTAGCCATCGTTGCCCGAACGCGGTCATCTGTCCATGCAATTTCACCTTTGGTAAGCGCCATGTGGAAATCGTAACCGTTAGTACGAAGGTTCAGGTAATCGAACACACCGCCAGCAGTCCAAAGATATTTGGAACCGATTGTGATTGGTGTAACGCCGTTTGCATTAAGTGTTGCACCTGCAGCCAGAAACTCGTCCCAGTTAGTTGGAACTTCGATGCCTAGATCCGCAAAAATATCTTTGCGATAATAAACGCCCCATTGATAGTACGTGTACGGTACGCCCCATTTGTGGCCATCGATGGTCATCGAACCAGCGGCCGAAGCCAGTGAGTCGTTCAAACCATTTTCTTCCCACACATCGTCAACAGGTGCGAACAGGCCTGCGTTTACGAATGGCAACATGCGGTTACCCGCGTACCAGTTGGCTAAATCAGGCGCATCGGCTGTCAAG
>CALCGO010000049.1 GCA_937901055.1 uncultured Rhodobacterales bacterium | reverse complement strand
GGGTTAATAGAACCGGAAAGATCACCCGCTCCCATACCCACGGACCGATGTATCGTTCAATTGCGGGCTGAAAAACTTGCAAACTGCCGAAATGGATTTGCGCCCAGACGGTTCCCGTATCGGCAAAACGAAACGGGTCCGCCTGTGAAATCGTATCTCGCCAATCAAACCATACACGTACTGCCCCACCAATAAAAAACAGAAACGCCAATAGTTTAGTCATCTCGAGTCCTTTTTCTGCATTGCTGCCGATTACCCTAGCGGTAATCCGCGAACCGTGCAAACCTAAGCGCTCACACGTCAATAACAAATCAGCGAGCCGACCTATGTTCCAAACTTTCGCCGTAACCACATCCCCGGACGCCGGGCCAGCGCGCTTGGCCAAATTGCGCGAAACATTGAAGGCTGAACAACTGGACGGGTTCCTGATCCCTCGCGCCGACGCGCATTTTGGTGAAAACGTCGCGGCAAATTCCGAGCGTTTGGCGTGGTTGACCGGCTTCACAGGTTCCGCCGGGTTTTGCGCTGCTTTGCTGGACAAAGCGGGCGTTTTCATTGACGGGCGTTACACCCTACAAGTCCGCTCGCAAGTCGACTTGAACAGCTTCACCCCTGTGCCACTTCACGGTGTAGAGCTTTCAGATTGGTTGATCGAAGCCCTCCCGAAGGGTGGCACAATCGCCTACGATCCATGGCTGCACAGCTTCGATACGATCGAAAAGCTGGAGAAGGCAGTTGCCGATCACAGTATCACGATTAAGAAAACTGACAATCTTGTTGACCGCGTTTGGATTGATCGCCCCGAGCCGCCTCAAGGGAAAGTGCACCCCTACGGGATAGAGTTTTCGGGCGAAACCAGCGAAAGCAAACGCCAGAATATTGGCGCAGAATTGGCCAAACAAGATCTGGCTGCCGCCGTTCTAACCTTGCCGGACTCCATCGCGTGGTTGCTGAATATCCGTGGCTCCGACATTTCAAACACCCCTGTGGCTCTGTGCTTCGCGATTCTGCACTCTGACGGCAATGTCGATCTGTTCGTGAACCCCGACAAGTGCGACGACAAGCTCGGCGCGCATCTGGGCACATCCGTAACACTCCACCCCGAAGCAGATTTCGCTCCAAAACTAGCAGAACTAGACGGCAAAGCTGCCGTTGATCGAAATACGGCTCCGGTCGCGATATCCGACCTGCTCCAAAATCCAGAATGGGTAACAGACCCGTGCATCCTGCCCAAAGCCTGCAAAAACCCGACGGAGATCGCCGGATCTCGCACTGCGCATATCCGCGACGCTGCCGCCATGGCAGAATTCCTCTGCTGGCTCGAATCTGCTGCCCCTGGTGGCGCGCTAAGCGAAATTGACGTGGTGCAAAAGCTGGAAACCTTCCGCCGCAATACGAATGCCCTCAAAGATATCTCGTTTGAAACCATCTGTGGTTCCGGCCCCAACGGCGCAATCGTGCACTACCGCGTCGATGAAAACTCCAACCGCACGATCCAATCCGGCGAAACGCTACTGGTCGACAGCGGCGGCCAATACGAAGACGGCACCACGGACATCACCCGCACAATCGCGGTTGGCGACGTGTCTGACGACATCAAACGTGCCAACACTCTGGTCTTGAAAGGAATGATCGCTATTACCTGCGCCCGTTGGCCTGTTGGGCTTGCTGGGCGCGACCTTGACGGCTTCGCCCGTATGGCACTCTGGCAAGCGGGTATGGATTATGACCATGGAACCGGCCACGGTGTTGGGGCCTATTTGGGCGTCCATGAGGGACCGCAAGGTATTTCCCGCCGGTCCACACCACCCCTTGAAGTCGGAATGATTGTCTCGAACGAGCCGGGTCACTACAAAGAAAATGCCTACGGCATCCGCATCGAAAACCTGCTGGTCGTCAACCCGGCGACAACCCCGAAAGGTGGCGATCGCGAGATGCTCGGCTTTGAAACGCTGACGTATGTGCCCATAGACCGACACCTGATTTTGGCCGACCTATTGACCTTGGACGAGCGCAACTGGCTAAACGCCTACCACGCCGAGGTCTTCGAGAAGGTTAACAATCTCGTCAGTACCGATACGCGAGCGTGGTTACGAACCGCCTGTGCGCCGATATGATGCACTGCACAATGGTTGAAATTTCTTTACCAATCGGTTAGATACCGTTCTTGCAATAAAAAGGAACGCCACATGACCGACAACAGAATCACCATTAAACCCGCGACCGGAACATGGGTTGTGCGTGCCGGCGGTGCCGTAATTGCAGAATCTAGCAGTGCTTTGGAACTGCACGAAGGGGACTATCCCGTCGCAATCTATTTCCCGCGCGAAGACGTAGCCATGGCGTTCCTCGATACGTCCGATCAACGCTCAACATGTCCTTATAAAGGCGAGGCCAGCTATTTCGGAATCGCGGCTAAAAGCGGCCTGATTGAAAACTCCGTTTGGACTTACGAAGAGCCCCTTGACGCGGTTAAAGAGATCACCGGATATCTGTCGTTTTACACCGACAAAACCACGGTCGAGCATTTCTAACCCTACGAATGTTCCTCCTGCGCGGTTGCGGCTAGCGCGCGATTATAACTTCGCAAAGCATCGACAAGATAAAGCGTGCCGATTAAGTCCGGCCCGCTTTCCAATTGTTCGACCACAGGCAAAAGCTGCAACGGCGACGCCTCGAGCTTCGCCATAGCTGTTTCTAACGTCTCGGTAATATCCACATACGCGCCCTGTTCGATAAGGCTTTGGCACTGCGACGGCGGCGCATCTTCTCCCGATCCGACCAAATGCATTATGTTGCGAACGCTGATCGTGGATAGAAGATATTCTTGCGGTCCTGCTGCCAAATGCACGCCACGCCGCTCCAACTGTGTCAAGAAGAAACTGCGATCTACCAAGCGACTGGTTAACGCGCTGGACAACGATACGGAGACCATCACCGCAATTCCCGCCTGCCAATCCCCTGTCATTTCAAACACAATCAACGTCGTCGAAATCGGCGCACCCAGCACCGCGGCAGCCACCGCAGCCATACCTGCCAGCGCGTAAATCGTCTCGCTACCCGAAATCCCGGGGAAAACTGATGTCGCCACCAATCCGAACGTCAAACCCGTCAAAGCACCCAGCATCAAAGATGGTGAGAAAACGCCGCCCCCCATACGCCCAGCAAATGTAATCGCAACGGCGACAACCTTGATAATCGCGAAAACAAACGCCTCGTGCATCAACAACTGTCCGGTCAGCGCGGACGATGTGGTTTCATACCCGACGCCGATGATGTGCGGAAACATTAACGCTAACCCACCCAACATCGCCCCCGCCACGGCCGGACGCAAAAAGCTGGGCAAACGGGTGTATTTCTGAATCGCATCCCCCCAGTCTTCGGCCAAAAATATACTACGGATCAGTACAAAAGCCACCAAGCCAGATACGATCCCCAGCATTAGAAATGCGGGCAATTCGACGTGCAAGGCAATTGGGTTTATCGGCAAAATGAACTCCGTCACATTACCCATTTGCAAACGGCTGACGACTGTTCCAGCCACGGACGCTATGACAATCGGGGCAAATGCATGAACCGCGAAGTGGCGTAACACCACCTCAAGCGCGAAAATTGTCCCCGCAAGTGGCGCGTTAAAAGACGCCGAAACCGCTGCGGCAACTGCACAGCCCATCAAATCCCGTGCGGTAATTCCGTCAGCATGAATACGGTTTGAAACCCAACTGGAAATCACCGCAGCCAAATGCACAACTGGCCCCTCGCGGCCACTTGAACCACCCGTTGAAAGCGTGATCAACGCCGCCGCTGCCGATGCTAGGCCGACCTTCTTACTGACGCGCCCTTCGTGCATCGCCGCCCCGTCGATCACGTCCGACACCGCGCGCGCCTGTCCGTCCGGCGTAAATATCGAAAGGATCAAGCCAACCGCCAGACCGCCCAAAATCGGAATGCCAACGACCCATTTCCAATCAAGTGACCCAAGCGTTGTTGCCAGCGTATGGTCATCCGCACCGTACAACAGCCCCTGAATTTCGGAAATTGCCACACGAAACCCCAGCGCTGCGGCCCCTGCCGCCACACCAATGATCAACGCCAAAATCCAGAATGTTAACTGCCCCGGCCCTTTCGTGCGGATCGTTGAAAGCGCCGAGCGGCACTCGCCATACACCCCCGTGTAACTTTGCTTCACAAAATTTCCGACAGGCCGCAGCATGTTAACCCTTTCGCCGGATACCAATTGCGGCACCCAATTGCCGAGGCCGCTCTAAGACGGAATGCGCCTTCAGCATCGCCGCCATACGCGCTTGCGCCCAATCAGGGTAGGGGGCTGACCGCCGTGTCTCCAAATCTACATTCATCAACATTTGCTCACAGGTCGCCGCCAAATCACCGTCCGAACGAAGTTCGATAAACAAATGCATCCGTTTGGCGTCACAATCAATCAGCCGAACGGTGACGCTAAACAGCGCGCCTTCCAACAACTCCCCCAAAAACTGGACGTGGGATTGCAGCGCATAGGGGCCTTGCCGAACTCGCGCCGCATGTGCCTCGCCAATCCCCAGTTCGCCTTCCAAAAAGCGGTCTAGAGCCTGATCTATCGCCATAATGTAGTAGGCGACATTCATATGCCCGTTATAATCAATCCACTCAGCCGGCACTTTGCGATCTGCCAGCGTAACTGGCGCATCATACGTCCCGTCATGTCCCTCAAATGGTGTCATTTCGTACTTTCCCTTGATTCAAGTCGACACTACTGTGGCCTTAAACCGGAGGGAACCCCCATGAGCATCGAAGCCGCAATCAAAGCCTTACAATCCGCCTTTGGCG
Organism: uncultured Rhodobacterales bacterium; assembly: GCA_937901055.1. Taxonomy (GTDB): domain Bacteria; phylum Pseudomonadota; class Alphaproteobacteria; order Rhodobacterales; family Rhodobacteraceae; genus NORP23. The sequence continues at coordinate 347 of CALCGO010000049.1, read as the reverse complement.
AACAAATTTCGACCAACAATTCGGTTTTGGATGCCCACGGCCAGAACGAGGCCTACTTCCCCGTCACCCCACCGGATGCCGTCGTATTCCCGAACACCACCGCCGAAGTTTCCGAAATTGTCAAAATATGCTCCGCCAACGATTGCCCGATTATTGCCTACGGCACCGGAACCTCGCTGGAGGGGCACCAGCTCGCCGTGCGCGGTGGCATCAGCCTTGATATGTCCAACATGAACGCGGTGCTGGATATTCACGCCGAAGATATGGACGCCGTCGTCCAACCCGGTGTGACGCGCGAACAGTTGAACGAAGACCTCCGCGCCACTGGATTGTTCTTCCCTGTAGAC
>CALCGO010000048.1 GCA_937901055.1 uncultured Rhodobacterales bacterium | reverse complement strand
GTACCATGTGCCTCTAGGTATGAAGGGGCCGCTGCCAAAACGCGTTTACAATCAATTATCCCGCGAATACGAAAGTTGGAATCCGGTATTTGCCCCAGCTTGAACGCGACATCCAACGCTTCGGTTGTGATATCGACCATACGGTCAGACAAGCGGAGGCGGACCTCAATCTCAGGGTACTCAGAGTGAAATACCGGCACCAGCGGCGCAATCAATCGCCGCCCGATCCCAAGAGGGGCAGTTACATGGATAGACCCCTTCGGATTGCGCGAAACCTCTGCAATGGCTGCTTCGGCGTCATTCAACGCCTCAAGCATCTTCAACGCGCCGCTATAGAAAATTCGCCCATGTTCAGTTGTCGTCAGCTTTCGTGTGGTACGATTGAACAGACGAACGCCAAGGTGCTTTTCCAGCTCCTTAATCCGGTTACTTGCCACCGCAGGGGAGGCACGCAAATCGCGACCAGCCGCGGACAGACTGCCGAGCTCCACCACACGGACGAACATTTTTATGTTGTTGATATAAGACATGTTGCTCACCTGATTACTGCAGGTAACACGATACCATTATCTATATATTTTTGAAAGTGTGGTGTAAGGAATTGGCTTACGCTTGACCGAAAACCGTGGCATCCTACCAAAAAACGGGAGAGTGAGATGTATGAATTCGCAATAATTTGGGAATGGCTGGCCTTCGCAACGCGCTGGGTACATGTCATCACGGCCATCGCATGGATCGGATCATCGTTCTATTTCATCGCGCTCGACTTGGGGCTTCGCAAGCACGAAGCCCTGCCCGAAGGGGCGCATGGCGAGGAATGGCAGGTACACGGTGGGGGGTTCTACCACATCCAGAAATACTTGGTCGCACCAGCGGCGATGCCCGAACACCTGACGTGGTTCAAATGGGAAAGCTACGCTACATGGCTGTCCGGTTTTACGTTGCTGACGTTCGTTTATTACGGCGGCGCGGACATCTACCTGATCGACAGAAACGTGCTGGATGTATCTGCCCCAATCGCGATTCTGATATCTTTGGCATCGATATTCGGCGGTTGGTTTGCATACGATTTTATCTGCAAATCGAAGTTTGGCGACAACAACACCCGCTTGATGGTCCTGCTATATATCCTGTTGGTCGCCCTTGCGTGGGGCTTCACGCAGGTGTTCACAGGCCGCGCCGCGTTTTTGCATCTTGGCGCAATCACCGCGACAATCATGAGCGCGAACGTCTTTATAACAATCATTCCCAACCAAAAAATCGTGGTGGCAGACCTGATTGCAGGGCGCAAGCCTGATCCGAAATATGGCAAAATCGCCAAGCAACGCTCTACACATAACAACTATCTGACGTTGCCGGTGCTGTTTTTGATGCTGTCAAACCATCTGCCGTTGGCTTTCGGGACAGAATATAACTGGATAATAGCCAGCTTGATATTCTTGATGGGTGTTACAATCCGGCATTACTTCAATTCCAAACACGCGCGCTCGGGTGATCCGACGTGGACATGGCTGGCGACTGCGGTGCTGTTTATCGTCATCATGTGGCTGTCCACTACACCAAAAATTCTTGATGAAAATGGTGACGAGGTCGCGCTCAACTACAACCCTCGCGAAGAACGTCTTGTACTTGCCGAAAGCTTTGAAGAAGTACGAAACACCGTCGCCGGGCGCTGTACCATGTGTCATACGGATGAACCGTTTTGGGAGGGCATTCGTACAGCCCCCAAAGGCGTGGTGTTTGAAGAGGACCATCAGATCATAGCCTACGCCCGCGAAATTTACCTGCAAGCTGGGCGTAGTCATGCGATGCCTCCGGGGAACGTGTCGTTCATGGAAGAAGAGGAACGCCGCTTGATCGTAAAGTGGTACGAAGAAGCTGTATCGGGTAAATCATGACCAAAATCCTACGCGGGCGGGTGCTGTCATTCACTCGACAACCCGACAGCGCTGACGATCATTCCGCCTATACCTACATCGAAGATGGTGCGGTTCTTTTATCCGACGGGTTGATCAAAACTGTTGGTGTATTTGACGATATGCCGTCGGGTATCGAGGTGATTGATCATCGACCGAACCTGTTGATGGCCGGATTTATCGACACGCATAACCATTTCCCGCAGATGCAAGTGATCGGGTCTTACGGGGCGCAATTGCTGGATTGGCTAAATAACTACACGTTCCCTGCCGAAACGCAGTTTGCGGATCGCACTCACGCAGACCGTATTGCTGTGAAGTACTTTGACGAGATGTTGCGCAACGGTACAACCACGCCTGTGGCTTACTGTTCGGTTCACGCGGCTTCGGCGGACGCATATTTTTCGGAAGCAGAAAAACGCAATATTCGCGCCATTGGTGGCAAGGTACTGATGGACCGTAACGCACCAGAAGGGTTGCTGGACACGCCGCAAAGCGCCTATGAAGACACCAAAACCTTGATCGAGAAATGGCACGAAAAGGGCAGGGCGCTCTATGCGATCAGCCCGCGGTTTGCGATCACCTCGACACCAGTTCAATTGGAGATGGCGCAGGCATTGGTGGCCGAAAACCCGACCTGCTACATGCAGACACACCTATCGGAGAACCACGACGAAATCGCCTATACGATGTCGCTCTATCCGGAGCATCCCGACTATCTGGGTATATATGAGCATTACGGACTGTTAGGCTCCCGCGCCCTTCTTGGCCATTGCATCCACCTTAGTGATCGTGAACGATCGGTAATGGCGGACACGAATTCAGTGGCTGTTTTCTGTCCTACCTCAAACCTGTTCATTGGCTCAGGGCTGTTTAATGAGGAACGCACGCGCCAAGATGGTGTTCGCATTGCTGTTGCGACGGACATCGGTGGTGGTACCAGCTATTCAATGCTCAGAACGATGGACGAGGCCTACAAAGTCTGCCAGTTGCAAAACCAAAACCTGCCGCCACTTTATGCGTTTTACCTTATGACACTTGGCAACGCCAAAGCGCTGGGTTTGGAAGCGGAAATCGGTACGTTGGAAGCCGGAAGCGAAGCTGATATAGTTGTGCTCGATGCATCCGCGACGCCTGCAATGGCGCTGCGGATGGAAACGGTCACAACTCTCGCTGAAGAACTGTTTGTTCTACAAACTCTTGGCGATGACCGTTCAGTAGTTGAGACCTACGTGGCAGGAGTAGCCGCCAAACCCTAGTCTTTCGAGTCTGGCCACTTCGCCCAAGGAAACGGTTTTTCCTCGG
>CALCGO010000047.1 GCA_937901055.1 uncultured Rhodobacterales bacterium | reverse complement strand
TTACACACCGCTTACCGGTAGATGATTTCGAGAAAGGATTTGCCACAATGAAAAACGGCAAATCCGGTAAAATTGTTCTCGACTGGACCTAACAGGAAGCGCGCCATGATATATACCTCGACTCGCGGAAACGCACCCACGTTGACATTTAAAGAAGCTCTGATAGCCGGGTTGGCCACTGATGGCGGGCTTTATGTGCCCGAAGTTTGGCCCAGTTTCAGCCGTGAAGAAATTGCGGGTTTTCGCGGCAAACCCTATGCGCAAGTTGCCTTTCAAGTGATCGTAAAGTTTGTCGATGGCGAGATTGCCGACAATGCATTGCGCACCATGATAAACGAGGCTTATGATACATTTCATCACCCAGCGGTGGTGCCGTTGGTGCAGCTTGGCCCCAACGATTGGTTGTTGGAATTGTTTCACGGACCGACGCTCGCGTTCAAGGATGTGGCGATGCAGATCCTCGCCCGGCTGATGGACCATGTCCTGACGGAAAGCGGCAAACGGCTGACAATCGTGGGGGCAACTTCGGGTGATACCGGTGGCGCCGCGCTGGAAGCATTCAAGACCTGCGAAGGGATCGACACGTTCTTCATGTACCCTCATGGCAAAGTCTCGGACTTTCAACGGCGGCAAATGACGACCGTCGGGGCTGAAAACTGCCATGCAATAGCTGTTGATGGTAGCTTTGACGATTGCCAGACGATGGTAAAATCCATGTTCGCTCATGACACATTCCGCGACACGGTTCAGCTTTCGGCAGTGAACTCGATCAACTGGGGTCGGATCATGGCGCAGGTGGTTTACTACTTCACCGCCGCGGCCTCATTGGGTACGCCTTCGCAAAAGGTTAGCTTCACCGTGCCTACAGGGAATTTCGGTGACATTTATGCAGGATTCGTGGCCAAGCAGATGGGCTTGCCGATTGAGCGGCTGGTTATTGCCACCAACGAAAACGACATTCTCGCCCGAACCGTCGCAAGCGGTGAGCACAAATTGGGAGCGGCTAAACCCACAATAACGCCTTCAATGGACATCCAAATATCTTCGAATTTCGAACGGCTATTGTTCGAAGCATCGGGCCGTGATGCAAACGCGGTGTCCACACTTATGGGAGACCTCAAGGAAGGCGGAAAATATACTTTGCCCGCCGAAGTTCAGACTTTTATTGCCGAAAGCTTTGATGCAGGATCCGCGAATGAAACCGAGACGCTTGCCGAAATCCAGCGATTGTATCAAGCAAGCGGATATCTGTGTGACCCACACACCGCAGTCGCGCTTTGTGTTTCTCGCCAGCATGCAAACCCAAATGTGCCGATGATTACCTTATCTACCGCGCACCCCGCGAAATTCCCTGTTGCTGTTCACGATGCTGTCGGCAAAACACCAAATCCGCCGGAATGGGCAGATATCGCTGAAGATAGGCCGGAGGTCGTAACCCGCCTGAAAAATGACCAAGGCGTGGTCGAAGAATTTATTCTGAACGCATCGCGCTTGGGGTCAGGCAGAAACACATGAAGGATTCACACCGATCAGTTGTTCGCCGTAGCATAACGCCTGAAAATGCGGGCCGCCCACTTTCTCCGCCTTTGGCGACTTCGGTGATGTATCACTACGAAAGCCTCAGCCAAATGCAATCGCTTCACGAGCAGGAGATCACGGGCTTCACATATGCCCGCGACGGTCATCCAAATGCCGTAGCACTTGCCGATAAAATTTCTTGGATGGAGGGGGCTAATATCGGAATCATGACTGCCTCCGGCATGAGCGCGATCACCGCTGCGTTCTTGTCGGTGTTGCGAAAAGGCGACAGCATCGCTGCAGCCTCGCAACTATATGGCCGATCACTCAAACTGGTCGGCGGCGAATTACCGCGCTTGGGGTTCGAAACCCGATATTTCCATGCATCAAATCCGGACACCTTTGCTGCCGCCATCACCCCCGAAACACGAATCGTTATTGCCGAAGTCGTGTCAAACCCAATGGTACGGGTAACCCATTTCGAGGCACTCGCGGATGCCGCGAAAAAAGCAGGGGCGCTGCTGTTGGTGGACAATACTTTCACGACCCCGAACGGTTTCAATCCACTTGCTCATGGTGCCGATTTGGTAATGCATTCGGTAACCAAAATGCTATCTGGCCACAGCGATCTTAATCTTGGATATATTGGTGGAAACGATCAGGAATTGATGACCCAGATCGACGACCTGATCGCGACAATGGGTTTTAATGCCAGCCCATACAATTGTTGGTTGGCAGAGCGCGGGCTTAACACATTCGATTTGCGGTACCGGCAGTCGCAGGAGAACGCTGAGAAGTTGGTCGGCCTCCTCGAGAACCATCCGATGGTAAGCAAAGTGCATTATCCCGGACTCGAAGGGCACGCGGACCACGCATTGGCCAAGACACTTCTTCACAACGGATTTGGCGCCATGGTCAGTTTTGTTCTGAGGGGAGGTCGCACACAGGCGGATATTTTCCTTAAGGCTGCTGAAAACATACCTTATGGCCCAACTTTGGGAGATGTCGCCACGATCGTCATCATGCCTGCTTTCTCGTCACACCGAAAACTGCCGCGCGAAGAACGGCAAGCCCTCGGGATCGAGGACAATCTGATCCGTGTATCCCTGGGCATCGAGGACTTCGAGCTTATCAATAAGGATTTCACCAAGGCGTTAGATGCAGTGCATATGGCAATTTCCGGCCCGAAGTAGAAGATGCACGGCATCACCGCATTTTTTCACCACAAGTGGTCTTTGGAAAAATCTTGCAATAAGCACGAAAATTGCCGAACCTCTTCGTAAAGAGGTATGAATATATGAAGAATCTTCGAGGACTTATCGTTGGCGGCGCGGCAATCGGGTTTTTGTTAATAGGTTACATGTTGACCAACGTTGCCCCAAGCATCGAAATCGCATGGGTATTATCGCTTCTGTTGCTCACAGTATTTCTGTTCTCGTTTGAAATCATCCCTATAGATATCGCGGCTTTGACAGTTTTGGTTATGCTTGGGCTTTCGTCGATATTGGCGCCGGTTATGGGCCTAACAGAGGGTCTGGTTGACATAAACGAGTTGTTTGACGGCTTTTCCTCCAACGCCGTGATTTCGATCATTGCTGTGATGATCCTCGGGGCCGGACTCGATAAAACCGGCATCATGAACTCGGTTGCGCGCTATCTGGTTAAAGTAGGTGGCACCACCGAGAAACGAATTATTCCTTTGATTTCAGGGACCGTTGGGGGCATTTCCGGCTTTATGCAGAATGTCGGCGCGGCGGCATTGTTCTTGCCGGTTGTAAAACGCATCTCCACACGGTCGAAAATTTCAATGTCCCGATTGTTGATGCCAATGGGTTTCTGCGCGATTTTGGGCGGTACATTGACGATGGTTGGGTCAAGCCCGCTGATCTTGCTTAACGACTTGATTATTAATGCCAACGCCAGCCTACCACCCGATCAGCAACTCGAAACATTTGGCCTGTTTTCGGTTACCCCTATTGGCATAGCGCTGATTATCTCGGGTATTTTGTATTTCGTTGCATTTGGGCGGTTTGTGCTGCCAAAGGGCAAAGAAGTGCCAGATCAAAGGCGAGGGCTAGAGACGCACCTACACGACGACTATGGCATCGACTACATAATAGCCGAGGTATATATCCCGTCGACCAGCAAGATTATTGGCACTGTCCTTGATAGTTACGAAACCTTGTTTCATGTGCGAACCGTGGGTGTGACCTCGGGCGAAAAGGTACGGATGACCACTCGCGGGGTGCCCGCTAGTTTGGTTGTCGCCAAGGGCGACCATTTGGCCGTCATCGGCGAACGCGAGTGTATCGAGGTGTTCTGCAAGGCGTACGGCCTAGACCTTAAACCGGACCTTGATCTGTTTTCCGAAGTCATGTCGTCTTCCTCTGCGGGGTTGGCGGAAGTGGTCATCTCCCCAACATCACTATTAATTGGGGAGTCCGCGCGCACCAAACGATTGCGCGAGGTTCATGGTGTCTCAACGCTGTCCATCATCCGAAGTGGTAAAACCACGCGTGAGGGCGAAGATGTGCGCAACGAAGTGTTTCAGGCTGGCGACACTGTCATCGTGTTTGCCGACTGGCAAAGCCTCCAACAGTTCCATTCGACAATGAACATCGTAATCACAAGCGACTTCCCGCAAGAAGAGGTGCGCGCGAACAAAGTGATACACGCACTGGTCTTTTTTGGCATAGCGATGGGATTGGTCTTGCTGACCGATTTACGCTTGTCTGTTGCGCTTCTAGTCGGGGCGCTGGGCATTATCATCAGCGGCGTACTTGATCCCGATGAAGCCTACGCAGCGGTAAGCTGGAAAACCGTTTTCCTGTTAGCCAGCCTTATTCCGTTGGGAAAAGCCGTCGAAGCTAGTGGGACCGCGCATTGGATCGCAGATCGGGTTTTGACAACGATCGGGGATGTGGACCTTTGGGTTCTACAACTTGTCATCGCAATTCTGGCGACATTGTTTACGCTAGTAATGTCCAACGTCGGCGCAACCGTTCTGCTTGTGCCATTGGCCATCAGTATCGCTTTGCAGGCCGGCGCTAATCCGGCAGTATTTGCCCTCACGGTGGCAATCGCGACGTCAAATTCATTCCTGTTGCCGACGCATCAGGTGAACGCATTGATCATGGGGCCGGGCCGTTACACTGTGCCCGACTTCTTTCGCGCGGGCGGCATAATGACGGTGATTTTTTTGGTTGTCCTGATGGTGATGATGCAGCTTTTCTATTAGATGCCCACAATTCCTTGAATCCAGCCAAGGTTTGTTGCAAGCCTTGCGGATGCGTTGACAAAGCCTGAAGATGTCGGCGAAAAGCACGCCTTATGCGCGTGATGAGGGAAGGCTGATGCCAGACTACGATCAAATACCGGAGCAAGCGCTCGACTGGATTTATGCCGGTAAAGGCGTGGTGCTTGCGACTGTCATCCAGACGTGGGGTTCTGCTCCGAGACCGACAGGCTCGCAACTTGCGATCAATGAAGACATGGAAATGGCGGGGTCTGTTTCTGGCGGCTGTGTTGAAGGCGCGGTTGTTGAAGAAGCTATGAATGCGCTTGAAGATGGCGTTCCGCGCGTTCTTGAATATGGCATTAGTGACGAGGAAGCTTTTGCCGTAGGTCTTGCTTGTGGCGGTGCGATCCATGTGTTGATTGAACCGATTGGCGTTGGGCAGGGGCCGGATGTGGCCACGCTGGAAACGCTTGTGGCATACCGTGCTGATCGGCGAGCGGTGGCGTATCTGGTGAACACCAAGACATGGGAGCGGCAGGTCGTCGGGACGGATTTCACCACGATCGACTTAGTTGCACGCTTCAGTAGCGACAAGTCGGGCTTTGAAGGTGATTGGTTCGTTAACATCCATAACCCGCCGTTGCGAATGGTCGTGGTTGGTGCTGTGCATATTGCGCAGCCATTGATGAAAATGGCACGTGTGGCAGGGTACGACGCGGTGCTGGTTGATCCGCGCGGGGCGTTCGCGACCGCGGCGCGATTCCCCGGCGAACGTTTGGTGCATGATTGGCCCGATGAAGCGTTGGAGGCAGAGAGCCTCGACGCGCGCACGGCGGTCGTCACCTTGTCCCATGATCCGAAGCTGGACGATCCGGCGATAAAGGTAGCGATAGCATCGGATGTTTTTTATATCGGCTGTCTGGGGTCAACACGAACCCATGCGAAACGCGTGACACGCTTGAAGGAGGCGGGGTTTACAGACGCAAAAATCGCAAAAATCCATGCTCCGGTGGGGGCCGATATCGGGTCGAAAACACCTGCTGAAATCGCGATATCTATCATGGCGGAAATCACCGAACGCCTGCGTCGCCCCGAGACTCGTCGATGAAATTCGGACCAGTTCCCGTTGCACAAGCCAAGGGTGCGATCCTTGCTCACTCGCTAAACGTGGGCGGGGTGCGGCTGCGCAAAGGTCGGATTTTAAGCACTGCGGATATCGTTTCGATAGCTGAGGCTGGCATCAGCGAAGTCACGGTCGCGGTCCTAGCGGTTGATGACATCGCAGAGGACCAAGCCGCTGAAGTTTTGGCAAAATCGCTTGTACCAGACCCCAAAGCCGCATCGCTACGCATCAGTGCACCTTTCACAGGACGGGTGAATATATACGCAAAGACCGGCGGCGTGATGCAAATAGATGCCGCCGCGATCGAGCGCTTCAACGCGGTATCCCCGGCCATTACGGTGGCGACTGTACCGGAAATGGCGCGAGTTTCCGCGCGGTCCTTAATCGCGACGGTCAAGGTTATCCCCTACGCAGTACCCCGAAAATTTGTGGAGGATATGCCCACCAATGCGGCACTACATCTGGCACCCTTCACCCTGCGAACAGCCAGCTTAATTTTGACGCAGACACCCAATATGCCAGAAAAACTTCTCTCCAAGGGTCGTGATGCGATTGCCCGGCGAATGCAGGCGTTTAACTGCGCGTTAGACGATGTGATGACCGTACCCCACGAAGTTACCGCGTTATCCGAGGCGATTTCCAAAGCCACGGGAGAGGTTATTTTGATACTTACAGGCTCCGCCACATCGGATATTCAGGATGTCGGACCGGCTGCGCTGCACCAATCCGGCGGGAAAATCACGCGATTTGGCATGCCCGTTGACCCCGGAAATTTGTTGTTTCTGGGCGAATACGGGGGCCGCGCTGTCGTTGGTTTACCCGGCTGTGCACGTTCGCCAGCATTGAACGGCGCTGACTGGGTGTTGGAGCGGATAGCATGTGGTCTAGATGTTAGCGACAAAGACATTGCCGGCATGGGCGTCGGTGGGTTGTTAAAGGAAATCCCGACGCGCCCACAGCCGCGCAGTGGCGCAAGGGATGTTCCCAAGCAGCCAAAAGTCGAGGTGCTGTTGCTTGCGGCTGGTAGCTCGCGCCGTATGCGTGGCAAGGATAAATTGCTTGAAATTGTTGATGGTGGACCGCTGTTGCGTCAAGCGGCGCGTGCCGCACTGCAATCCGGTGTTGAGGGTGTGCATGTTGTGGTGCAGCCAGAAAATGCGGGCCGTGACGCGGTGCTGGAAGGGTTGGGCGTGAACCGAATTGCGTCACCCGAATGGCAAGAAGGGATGGCGGCATCTATTCGTGCGGGCATGGCGGGGCTGTCGCAGGACTGCGATGCCGTTATCATTGCCCTAGCAGATATGCCCGAAGTTTCGGCCACACATTTTGACCGCCTTACAGCGGCCTATGACATTGGCGAGGCACGAGAAATTTGCCGCGCCGTGACTGCGGATGGAACCCCCGGTTTGCCGGTTTTGTTTGGGCGAAGGTTTTTCGAAACTCTGGCAAGCCTGCAAGGCGACCGAGGCGCGCGCGATGTCGTTAAGGACGCATCCGAGTTTTTGATTGATGTATCGACCGAGGGCCAAGGTGCCGTGATTGATCTTGATACGCCCGAAGCCTGGGCTCGTTGGCGGGCCAACATTGTTGCCAACAAAACCTCATAATACCCGCCTCAGAAGACGGCGAGTTTTCTGCATCCGACTGCTGTAATATTGAATCGGTAGATATTGGTCGCGACAGCCTATAGCCTGAAACACGAAAGAAAGAATTTCAGCGCCACAGGAGAGCTCCATGAAAGCGACCGCCCTTACCACCCCGTCCGGAACACCCGCATCAAACTTCTCGTTTGGCACCATGCAGTTTGGTGGCAAAGCCGATGAAGATCAAAGCCGGGAAATGTATGATGCCAGCCGTGCCGCGGGCATTAACTTTTTTGACACCGCCTATGTTTACACGGAAGGGCGATCCGAAAAATTGCTGGGCCAATTTGCCAAGCATGAACGCGACGATCTGGTGATCGCAACAAAATGCGCCTCTGTCGGTGGGGCTGGTTCCGCCAACATCCGCGCCCAACTGGAAGAAAGCCGCCAACGGCTGGGTATGGATACCGTCGACATTTTCTACCTTCACAAATGGGATGGTGATACGTCGTTGGAAGAAACCTTCTCGGCGCTTGCAGAGTTACGCGAGGCTGGTTTGTTCCGCTATATTGGCATCTCGAATTATTCTGCGTGGCAAACCATGAAGGCCGCGTGCGTCGCCCGAAACCTTGGTGTTGGCATCGACATTCTTCAACCAATGTACAATCTGGTTAAACGGCAGGCCGAAGTTGAAATCCTGCCAATGGCCATCAGCGAAGGGTTTAACGTTGCGCCTTATTCGCCGCTTGGCGGGGGGCTATTGACGGGAAAATATGCGGCAGGTGGCGCAGGACGCCTTCTGGACGACAAGTCCTACAACACGCGTTACGGCGTCGAGTGGATGCATGACACGGCAAAGGACCTGTCCACCCTGGCGGACGAAGTAGGCGTTGATCCGATTACCTTGGCGGTTGCTTGGGTTGCGCAGCATCCCGGTGTGACACAACCGATCATCAGCGCACGTTCCGCTGAGCAGCTTCGGCCCTCGCTTGCGGCGCTTTCATACATGATGCCGGATGACCTCTATCAGCGGGTGACGGCACTGTCTGTTCAGCCAGCCCCCGCGACGGATCGTCTGGAAGAAGCTTAAAGGACCCGACGTAACAGCCCTCCTTCTTTCTTGACTATCTGGTCAAGGAGGCAGTTAATACTGCCATAATGAGACCTCAGCATAACTTGAGGATTCCCAACGTTGGGAATATTTGGTAACGT
>CALCGO010000046.1 GCA_937901055.1 uncultured Rhodobacterales bacterium | reverse complement strand
TTTCGAACTAATTTCGCACACCAACCAAAAGTGCCTCAAATCACGTGCCCGCACCCCGAATCGCCTACGGTGATTCTAGCTTTCTACGAGGATACTGGCCTGCGCTGCTGCCAATCGCGCAATGGGCACGCGGAATGGCGAACACGACACGTAATCGAAGCCCGCAACCTTGCAGAACCGAACCGAGGCCGGATCGCCGCCGTGTTCCCCGCACAATCCCAAAACCAGATCGCTATTGGCCTCGCGGCCCCGCTTGGCGGCCATCAACAGCAGCTCCCCGACGCCTTCAAGATCTAACGTGTGAAACGGGTCTTCGTGAAAGACATCGAGGTTGATGTAGTCGCGCATAAAACGCCCTGCATCGTCGCGCGACAGGCCATAAGTCATCTGGGTCAGATCGTTTGTACCGAAGCTAAGGAACGCACTGCTTTGCGCCAAATCTCCGGCCCTAAGGGCGGCGCGCGGCGTTTCCACCATGACACCGAGTTTGAATTTTAATGCCGTGCCTTTTTCAACGCGAACCTCTTCGGCGACACGATCAACACGGTGCTTTACCAGCTCGACCTCTTTATTCGCGGAAACCAGCGGAATCATGACTTCCGGCACGATTTCAGCGCCCGAGCTTTTTGTCACCTCGGCAGCCGCCTCAAATATCGCGCGGGCTTGCATTTCGTAAATTTCCGGCATGGTCACGCCAAGACGAACGCCGCGTTTACCAAGCATCGGGTTGAACTCCTTCAGGTCCGCAGCACGCGCCATGACTTTGCTGATCGGCAAGTCCATCGCTTCGGCCAAATCCTGCATTTCATCGCGGGAATGCGGCAGGAATTCGTGCAACGGCGGGTCCAACAGGCGAATGGTTACGGGCAACCCGCGCATGATTTCAAACAGCTCGACAAAATCGCTGCGCTGCATCGGCAACAAGCGGTCGAGGGCTGCACGACGGTCTGCCTCGGAATTGGCGAGGATCATTTCGCGCATTACGGTAATCCGGTCTTCCTCGAAAAACATGTGTTCGGTGCGGCATAAGCCGATACCATCAACCTTGAAATCCCGTGCAACCCGCGCATCCATCGGTGTGTCAGCGTTGGCACGCACGCCAATTGTCCGGGCATTATCGGCCCATTCCATGATTGTCAGGAAGGCCCCGCCCAGTTCCGGCAGGATCATCTTTGGCGCCCCGATCAGGGCCTGACCACGGGTTCCATCAACGGTAATCACATCGCCTTCACGGAACTCTTGCCCGTCCAGCGTCGTGATGATGCGTTTTTGCAAGTTCAGTTTCAGATCACCAGCGCCAACCACACAAGGCAGCCCCAAACCACGAGCAATCACGGCCGCGTGGCTTGTCATACCACCGCGCACGGTCAAAACGCCCGCCGCCGAATGCATGCCACGAATATCTTCCGGCGAGGTCTCGATACGCACCAGAATGCACGGCTCTTCTTGTGCCTCGGACGACATCGCCGCCTCTGGCGAGAAAACGATCTTGCCCGTCGCAGCCCCGGGGCTGGCGGGCAAACCGGTGCCGAAGACATCGCGCGTGGCGTGTGGGTCGATCTGCGGGTGCAGGTGTTCTACCAGATTGCGCGGCTCGATCCGCAACAAGGCCTCGTCCCGGCTGATGGCTTTCTGATCGGCCAAATCCACAGCAACCCGCAAAGAAGCGCGGGCGGATCGTTTGGCGGGCATGGCGTCCAGCAAAAACACTTCGCCGTTTTCAATCGTAAACTCGAACTGGAAGGCATCGCCCATACCCATCGCCGCCTTAGCACCGACGTCTTGCAGTGTCTTGATTGTCTCGGGCGAAATTTCCTGCAACGAGGGCACGGATTGTCCGGCCTCCTCGCGTTCCGCTTTGGTTATCATATGCGGCGTACGCAGCCCCATCAGCGCATCCTGCCCTTGTGATTGGGGCAAGAACCGCCCCCAAATCCGTGCGCGTCCGGTTTTTTCGTCAACCATCTGTACAAAACCGGAACCGCTGTTGTCGCCTATCCCCAGCGCCATTTTCTGCACCACAATCGACAGTCCCGCATCTTCCGGCGCCCCCTTGGCGAGACGTAGAATTTTGGCCGTTGGACCATTCCAAGCCCTCGCCATTGAGCGGATAACCCCGTGCAATTGCGCCCTTGGATCTTGCGGGAACGGCGAGCCGATTTCTTCCTCATAGAGCGCTTTGCAATTGGCCAGCATTGAGCTTAGATCTGCATCCGAGAGATCTTCCTCGCTGTCGACATCGGCCAGTTTCAACTGGTCATAATAAAGGTTTTCGAAATATTCAGGATCCAGATGTTCGACCGTTACCGCATAACTTTGGATGAACCGACGATAGAGATCCATCGCCCCGCGAACGCCAATTTTTTGGCTTTGTGTTTTTACGAAATCATCGGTCATCCCGATATTCAGGATCGCATTCGGTCCACCCCAATCAAGGTTCTCGGGGCTAGAGCGCACAGAGAGCAAACCGCCAGACGTCAATTCCGTAGGTATTTCGGGAACAGTTTCGCCATGTGCAATGGCTTGAACGGTTGCGCTAGACAGGATTACGCCGTCGGGTACCGGCAGGCCGAGTTTGACCATCAACGCCAAACGCGCCCCGCGTGCGCCAAATGTTTTGGCTAGAACTTCGGTGTCAGAATTTAAGCGAATGCTCATAACGGCTCCTGCATATCTTGCAGTGCAGCATAGCTATGCGTTCACGTTTGGCAATTAGAACCTTGCGGTGTTACCCGTTGAGGGCTGAAAATATCGCAACCTTGTGCATAACCACCCTGATACGGTTCAACAGGCACAAACGATTGCGGCGCACGATCTGGGTGTCCGAATTCACCTGCGTGCTATCGAAAAACGCATCAATCGGGGCGCGAAGGTCGGCCATGGCTGCCATAGCTGCGGCGAAATCTTCGGCATCAATGGCTGCGGATATCCCCACCTCGCCTGTATCAAGCGCACCAAACAAAGCTTTTTCCTCAATGCTTTCGGCATACTGAATTTCCGGCTCGCCTTCGTAAGACACACCGTCTTTCTTTTCTTCAGCCGCCAGAATGTTGTTGGCGCGCTTGTACCCCTGCAACAGGTTTTCCCCGTCGTCGGTTTTCACAAACACCTGCAATGCATTGGCGCGTTTTACCAGCAACGTCAGATCGTCACTGCTTGGCATGGCGAGGCACGCATCGATGACATCATGGGTGATCCCTTCGGATTTCAGATGCACTTTCAAGCGGTCATAGAAGAAATCCAACAAGCTGTCGCTGGTTTCCGGAAGGCTGGCTTGCAGGCGGGACAGCCATGTGCCTTCTTCGACTTCGAACGGCTTTTCCTCTTTATCGAACTTGTCGAACAACGCGCGGAACGCAGCCCCGAAAACCCCGTGATGGGCGATTTGGTCGACCATCTGTTCAAGGAAATACAGGTCCTTTTCTTCGGCGGTATCCAAACCCAACTGGATTTCAACTTCCAGAAGCTGGCGATCAATGAACCGCTCCAGCGGGAACCGCAGATCGTTGGTCAGGATGATGCGAATGATGCCCAACGCCGCACGACGCAGCGCGAACGGGTCTTTAGAACCTGTTGGTTTCTCGTCAATTCCCCAGAACCCCGTTAACATATCCAACTTGTCGGCCAACGCCACAGCAATCGAAACGGCTTCGGTTGGTACATCGTCCGATGGTCCAAGCGGCGAATAATGCATCTCGCAAGCATTTGCGACTTCTTGGGGCAATCCGGCCGCTTCGGCGTAATAACGACCCATCAAACCTTGCAGTTCGGGGAATTCATAGACCATTTCAGACGACAAATCTGCTTTGGCGATTTTCGCCGCCTGTTCAGCCATATCCGCGTCTGCGCCAACAAGTGGGGCAATTTCGCGCGCCAATGCCGCGATCCGGCCAATCCGCTGTGCTTGTGTGCCCAACTTGTTGTGGAACGTAACATTATCCAGCTTGGCCGCCATGTCTTCCAACGAAACCCGCAAGTCATTTTCCCAGAAGAACTTCGCATCGGACAATCGTGCGAACAGCACCTTTTGGTTACCCGCCAGAATAGTCGCACCGTTGTCTGCCGTTTCGCGGTTCGCCACTGTGATGAACTTTTCGATACGGCCAGTTTTCGTATTCCGTACGCTAAAAAACTTCTGATGCTCGCGCATGGAGGTTTGCAACACCTCCGGCGGCAATCCCATAAAGTCCTCGGCTATATCGCCGATCAACACAACCGGCCATTCAACCAAACCAGCAACCTCGGCCAGCAATCCGGTATCCTCAACAACCTCAAGACCTTGCGCAAAAGTCAGATTAGTTGCATCCGCCCAGATGGATTCAGCCCGGTCCTCGGCATTCAAAATCACGCCCGCCGATTTCAACTTGGCCTCGTAATCCTCGAACGAAGTAACCGCGAACCGCCCGTTCCCCATAAACCGATGTCCTTCGGTGGTATCGCCAGAAGCAATCCCGTCGATTACAAAAGGTACAACCTCAGTACCTTCTGATTTGCTTAAAATACTCAAAACCGAATGCAAAGGCCGTACCCAACGCAAAGTTCCGCCCCCCCAGCGCATCGACTTTGGCCATGGGAACTTGCGGATCGTGGACTCGACCACCTCAGCGATAACATCGCTGGCTATGCGCCCCGGTTTTTCGATCACGGCCACGTAAAACTGGCCCTTCTTGTCATCCCGAACCGTCAAGTCATCCAACGTCAATCCGGCGCCGCGCAAGAACCCTTCGATCGCACGTTCCGGCGCATCCACGCGCGGACCTTTGCGCTCTTCGCGCAATGTCGGAGATTCCTCCAGAACCCCAACCACACTCAAACACAACCGCCGAGGGGTCGCGAAGGCCGCTGCGGATTCATATGTGATCCCCGCCTCGACCATGCCGTCGGTGACGAGCTTCTTCAAATCCGCAGCAGCACGCTTTTGCATCCGCGCAGGAATTTCTTCGGAGAAGATTTCAAGTAGAAGGTCGGCCATGATTAATCCTGATACTTTTCGTTCAATTGACGCCACTGAAAGGCGTGCCCATCGGGATAGATTGCAACAAAGCGATCAATCCCGTCTTTTTCATTTTCCGCCGCTTGGTAGGCTACCGCCCGCCCTGCATCGAGGTCGGTCTGAAGGTCCCCGACATTGTAACACTTAAACCATTTTGGCGCAGAAAGCGGGGCCGCATTGGTGCTTTGCGTTAAGCCCTCGAAATCCGCAGTCGTCACGCCAAAACACCCGCGCAGCTTCAAGCCGGAGCTCGTTGCGTCAATGCCCTCGTAATCCGAAACGGCAATCGAGCGATCCTGCACGGTGATTTCGGTCACATCGTTAACCTTTTCGTAATACGCATAAACCAGCGCGTAATAGAGGCCGACGCCAAAAATTACGGCGAAGGCAACAAAGCCGCCTGCGAAGACTTTTCCGTTCATGCTCCGCCCGCCGCAGTCAAAACAAACGCGTCGGCGCAGGATTTCGTTAGTGCCCGCACCCGCCCGATATAGGCTTGGCGTTCGGTTACCGAAATCACGCCGCGCGCATCCAACAGGTTGAACAAGTGGCTGGCCTTGATGCAC